>CBIHQZ010000408.1:0-6326 GCA_966212315.1 uncultured Myxococcales bacterium | reverse complement strand
GCGGCGAGGCGATTCATCGCGGTCTTGCCGATCTTGCAGAGCGCTTCGGCGTCGTCGGCGGTCTTGCAGCCGAGGAGCATGTGGAAGTTCGCACCGGCGAGCCAGGTGTCCTTCTTCCCCGAGACGAGAATGGCGCCGCGGATCTTCTCGTCGCTCTCGATCTGCGCGAACACGCGATCGAACTCGTCGGCGAAATCCGCCTGCAACGTATTCACGGCTTCGCCCGGCACGTCGTACGTGATCACTGCGATCCCGTCGTCGCGTACTTCGAGCGACAGCGCCGACGCTTTCACCCCTTGCCCCTGCCCTTGCCCGTTCTCTCCCGCGGCACCCTGCCCGCTCTCACGCACGCTGTGCCCGTTGCCGTTGCCGCTCTTCTTTCCGTTCCCCTTCGCCATCACGCACCCTCCAGCACGACTGCCGCACCCAATCCGCCCGCTGCACACGCCGCCGCGAGCGCGTAGCCACCGCCGCGCCGCTTCAATTCCCGCAGCGTCTGCGTGATCTGCCGCGCGCCCGTCGCCGCGAACGGATGGCCGATCGCGATCGACCCACCGAGCACGTTCAGCTTCTCGTCCGGCACTTCGCCGATCGCTTCACTGCGACCGAGTTTCTCTTCCGCGAACTTCTTCGACGCGAGCCCCTGCAACTGCGACAGCACCGCCGCGGCGAACGCTTCGTGAAGGTCCACCAGATCCATGTCCTTCAACGTCAGCCCCGCGTGATCGAGCGCCTTCGGAATCGCATACGCCGGTCCCATCAGCATCTGCCCGCTCGGATCGAGCGCCGCGTAGCCCCAGCTCTTGAGATACCCGAGCGGTTCGAGCCCGAGCGACTTCGCCCTGTCTTCGCGCATCACCAGCAACGCGCTCGCACCGTCGGTCAGCGGCGACGCGTTCCCCGCGGTGACCGTTCCGTACTTTCGATCGAACACCGGCTTGAGCTTCGCGTAGCCCTCGAGCGTGCCGTCCTTGCGAACGAGATTGTCCTCGCTGATCGAGTCCGCGTAGCGCGGCGGGACCATCACGGTCATCACTTCGTCCGCGAACTTCCCCTCGGCCCACGCCTTGGCCGCCAGCGTGTGCGAACGATGCGCGAACGCGTCCTGCGCCTCGCGCGCGATGTGATTCTCCTTCGCCATCTTCTCGGCGCTCTCGCCCATGGTCAGCCCGGTCGTCGGCTCCTTGAGCGCGGGGGGCACCGGAACCAGATCGCCCGGACGCAGGCGCGAGATGATCTTCAATCGATCGCCCAGCGAACGCGCCTTCTGCAGATCGATCAGCGCCGCGGTGAGGTTCTTCGACACCGTGATCGGCACATCCGACGAACTGTCGGCTCCGCCCGTGATCGCCACCGCACCCTGCCCGGCGAGAATCGCTTCGGCGGCGCTGGTGAGCGACTGATAGCTGGTCGCACACGCGCGGCTCACCGACCAGGCCTGGATGTTCATCGGAAGCCCCGTCCCGAGCACGATTTCGCGCGCGATGTTCGGCGCGCTGACCGACGGAACGACCTGCCCGTAGACCAGCATGTCGATTTCCTTCGGGTCGATCCCCGATCGCTGCACCAGTTCGGCGACCACCGCCCGGCCGAGGTCCTGCGCGGACATCGTTCGGTACGCGGTCGACTGCTTCGCGAACGGGGTCCGCAGACCCTGCACGATCGCGATGCGCTGGCCTTTGCCGCCGCCGTTGCCGTTCGCGCTGCCTGCGCTGTCGTGGTGCGTCGCAGACGGGATGCTGGCCGCGGGGGGCTTCGAGGGACGCGCGCTGCTCGACGATTTCTTCGCCATGGCTTGCTCTCCAGTGTGCCGTTCGAGAATGAACGGCGATTCAGTCGAGCCGGGACGATAGAGAAATGACGCGAGGTGTCAATCCCGGCGCTACTCGTGCTTTCCCGGGTCCCGTCCCCGCGTCATACTGGCCCGATCCTGCCGGGTCCGAACCTTCGGGTGCATGGCGCGGCGGGGTGAACCGAAACGAACGGAGACAACCACTGAACACTCCGACTCGCAGTTGGCCGGCGTTGGCAGTGGGGGCTCTCGGGGTGCTTCTCCTCGCGAATCCCGCTCACGCGCAGGTCACGATCTCGGGCTCGGTGAACGTCGTGGCCCCCCCGCCGCCGACCGTCACGGTCCGCGCGAACATCGCCCCGCCGCCCGTGGTAGTCGCGCCCGCAGTGGTCGCGCCTGCGCCGCGCGTTTACGTCGCGCCGCCTCCGGCAGTCGTCGTCGCCCCGCGCGTAGTCGCGCCCGCGCCGCGCGTTTACGTCGCGCCGCCCCCGGCGGTCGTCGTTGCGCCGCGCGTCGTGGTCGCGCCCCCGCCGCCGGTCGTCGTCGCACCGCCGCCGCGTGTCTACGTCGCCCCGCCCCCGCCCGTCGGTGCAGTGGTTGTCGTCGGTGGCGGACGCCGTCACGACAACGGATGGCACGGCGAGCACGAGCATCACGACAACGGCCGTCATCGCGGCCACGGACGCGACTGAGTTCGCCGCTTCGCTCCCTTCCCAACCTCCTCTCTCCCCCGGCCGATCGCACATGACAGCATGCTGTCAACGCGGTCGGCGTCCTCCTTCGCAATCGACGCATGATCAACCCGCCGAGGGCATGTGGTACGCACGCCGCGCGTAACACCTGTTCCTGCGCGGACCTGCGGGCCGCGTGAACGATGGAGAGATCGATGCGACGAACCTTGATGCTTGGACTGATCGTGGCGGCCGCGATGGGCTGCTCACAGGGCGTGACCCCGATGGATGCGAGCGGCGACAGCGCAGTGACCGACGCGGGAACCGACGTCGGGACGACGACCGACGTGATCGCACCGAGCGACGTTCCCACCGGCACCGACGTGATCGCGCCGAGCGATGTCCCGGCGCCGCAGGATGTCCCGGTCGCGAGCGATACCGGCCCGGTCGGCGATGCCGGCGCGTGCGTGTTCGGCGGCGTCTACAGCCTCACGTTCATGGGACAGACGGTGTACTTCCGCTTCTCGGCCGACGGGTCGTGGCAGGGCGCCCAGACCGCGGACGGCTTCGACATGCCCGACGCATTCCAGGGGACGTGGGCGCTCTCGGGAACGCGCGTGACGATCCACGACGGCGCCGCGGGCACCGATGGTGGCAGCGCGGGATGCCCGCCCGATCAGGAAGGCGCGTACGACGCGGTGTTCGCGGCGGACTGCAGCGTGACGCTGCATCGCGTGACCGACGCATGCACCTCGCGCGGGATGTTCCTCGACGGGCAGACGTTCACGCCTGTCACGCCGTAATCCGATCTGCCCTGAACGTGGTCGTGGACGTAGCCCTGGACGGCGAGTGAACCCGAACGACGCGATGGGTTCAGGGCTACGGCTACGACCACGACCAGGGTCTTGCCCGTGAAATCCGTGCCTCGCTTCGCGGCAACATACCCTCGTCGCAACTCCGCATCGGCGGCCTCACCGCCCTCGCGTTGTTCACCGCCTTGTTCGTCGGCACATGCGCGCCAGTCGCGCAGCACACGATGCCGCTCGCGGTGGGATCCCGATCGGCCCTGTCGTCATCGAGCGAGAGCAGGTGCACACGCGCGCGTTTCGCGACACCGACACTGCGGTTCGCGCCGTGTTCGCCGGAACCATCGCGGCTACTTGTCAGACATGCCCCAACGGTTCGTGCGGCCTGCGCTGCGCGTTTTTCAACACGGATCCGTTGAGCTGCGGCAGCTGCGGAAACGTTTGCGTCGGCGGTCGCAATTGCGTGTCGGGCGCGTGTCAGTGTCCGACCGGTCGAACCGTCTGCGGCGACACGTGCGTGAACGTCGCGACCGACCCGGCGAACTGCGGCGCGTGCGGTGCTCGCTGCCCGGCAGGACAGGTCTGTCGCTCGGGTGCATGCGCCACGTGTGCGACGGGGACGACCGAGTGCTTCGGCGCGTGTGCGAATCTGTCGCCTGACAATTTTTCGTGCGGTGCGTGCGGCGTCACGTGTGACACCTCGCGTGGATGGAGTTGTTCCGGCGGCACCTGCGCATGCCCGCCGGGTACGACGCCGTGCGGCGGAAAGTGCGCGCGGCTCGTTGCCGATCCGTTCCATTGCGGTGCGTGCTGGAACGTCTGCATCGGCGGTCAGACCTGCAATCTCGGGGTGTGCAGCTGAGCCGTCACCCGCCGACGGCGACGCACTGCCATTCCACCGCGTAGATGCATGCGCACGCCGCGATGACGAATGCATGGAACACCTCGTGGTGCCCGAACACTCCCGGCCACGGCTCGGGGCGTTTGCGCGCATACGCGAGCGCGCCGAGCGAATAGAGCACGCCTCCCACCACGAGCATCGCCGGCGCCGACATCCCCACGTTGCGCGCGAGCTGACGGATCGCGAGCGCGCCCGTCCATCCCACCACGAGGTATGCGCCGATGTGCAACGCGCGAGGCGCCGACGGCCAGAAGAGCGTCTGGAGCACGCCGAGGATCGCGCCGGTCCAGCAGATCGCGCAGAGCGTGGTGCCGAACGCGCCGCCGACACCGAGCAGGTGGATGGGCGTGTACGAACTCGCGATGAACACGAAAATGTTGCTGTGATCAACCTTGCGCATGCGCGCACGCGCGGCCGGGCTCCAGTCGATGCGGTGATACACGGCGCTCACTGCGAAGAGCAGAACGAGGCCGACGCCGTAGATGCTCGTCGCGAGCAGTGCGCGCTCGGTGCGCGCGGCGTGTGCGAGTCGCACGACCGCGGGGATCGCGAAGAGAATCGCCCATGCGTGCGAGACCCCGCGCAGCCGTGGCCGCGGAGCGACGATTTCTGAAGGTGAACTGGGCGGCGAGAGCGGGATCGAGGTCGACATGGCAGTGGTCCGGCGCGGATGATCGTCAGCGCGAGCGCGCGGTCAATCGCGATGAACAAGCGGACCGTTCGGTCGCGATACGCGATGGCGTGTCGAACCGTCGGCCGTGCACCCCTTGACGTTCGCAGGCGCCGCGACCATTCCCGGGGCGACTCGAACGGACGAGTCCTCGCGCGGAGATGACATCGATGAGCAAGACGATCGTGGTGTGTGGTTTCGGGCCCGGCGTTTCGAAAGCAGTCGCGAAGAAGTTCGGCGCGGAGGGCTATTCGGTCGCACTCGTGGCGCGCAACGCGGAGCGGCTCGCGGCAGGCGTGACGGAACTCGAAGCGAGCGGAATCAAGGCTGCGGCGTTCCCGACCGACCTCGCCGACGCCGATGCGGTGAAGGCGATGATCGCGAATGTGCGCGCGAAGCTCGGGCCGATCTCGGTCATTCACTACAACGCCTACGCAGGCGGCGCGGGCGATCTCGCGACGACCACGGCGAGCGCGTTGCGCAAGGCATATGACGTCTCGGTCGGCGGCCTCGTCGCCTCGGTCCAGGCTGCGCACGACGATCTGCGCGCGGCGAAGGGCGCCGTGCTCGTGACCGGCGGCGGCTTCTGCTTCTACGACCCGAACATCGACGCGATGGCCGCGCAGTACAACGCCGCCGACGTCGCGATCAGCAAGGCCGCGCAGCACAAGCTCGTGGGTGTCATGGCAGCGAAGCTGAGCGCGGACGGGATCTACGTCGGCGAAGTGGTCATCAACGGCATGGTCAAAGGCACGGCGTTCGACTCGGGCCACGCGACGCTCGAGGCAAGCACGGTGGCCGCGAAGTTCTGGGATGTATTCTCCGCGCGCGCACCGCTGACCGTGAACGTCGCGGGCTAGTGCGAGTGCGCGTACGCGATGAATTTGCGTGGTGCCGTGTCGAGCAACGGCGATGGTGAACCGCGGTGAACAACGACTCCCTTTTCGAACCACGCCCGTACGCGTTCGCGTCTCACGCTCGTCGCGTTCCTCTCGCCCGCCCGTCGGATCGGCCCTAGAGTTCGCGCCTCGCCATGACCGCACCTCCGACCGAAGACGCGCGGCTCACCGCCGCGCTCGACAAGATCAAGAATCTGGAACGCGAGAAGAGCGCCCTCGACCAGCGTCTCGAAACGCTCGGCGCCGAACTCGCTGCACTTCGCGCATCTCGCACGCCGATCGATCCGAGCCTTCGCTACAAGGGCCGGCTCGTCGTCATCGGGCTCGTCCTCGTGATCCTCGCGGTCTTCGGGTCCGCCGTGATCATGTACGTGCAGCTTCGACACGACGGCCCGCCCCCGCGCGTCGAACTGCCGGGAACGCCGCACGGCACCGCGATCCCCGGCTTTCCGCCGCCGCCGCCCGATCCGGGCAACGCAGGATCCGCCGCGCACTGATCGAATCAGTCGCCTCCCGCCAGCTCGACTGCAGCAGCGACTCCGACTCGGCGCTCTTCGCGACATCGCCCGCGGCACGCTCCTCGCTGC
>CBIHQZ010000407.1:0-6334 GCA_966212315.1 uncultured Myxococcales bacterium | reverse complement strand
GGTCTGGATGCGGAACACGTATCTGCCGCTGGACATGATCTTCATCGGCGCCGACCGCCGCGTGCTCGGGGTCGTGCGCAACGCGACGCCGATGACGGACGACGGGCGCGAAGTCGAAGGCGACTCGCTGTACGTGCTCGAAGTACGCGCCGGGTTCGCGGATCGTCATCACATCGACGCGGGCACGCAGGTCGAACTGGTGAACGTTCCGCCGGCGCTCGAATAACGCTCGAACGCGCAACGCACGCAGCGCGCGGTCGATACCGACCAGGTGCCGCCACAACGATCGCCTCTTCGTCCGTCCGCGAGCCACTACCGCGCGGTCGCACTGCTTCTCACCGCCACGATCGCCATCGGACTCGCGCGAACCGTCCCGCGGAATTCCTTCGCCAGTGAATCGGGGCCCGGCGCCGTTCCGAGCGACGCGAGCCGCACCAGCGCGTCATCACGCGAACCGCGAGTGATCGACCCGAACACCGCGACGATCCCCGAGCTGATCGCGCTCCCGACGGTGGGACCTGCACTCGCACGACGAATCGTCGCCGCTCGCGAAGCGACTCGATTCCGTCGCGTCGAAGATCTGCTGCGTGTTCGAGGCATCGGTCCGCGAACGCTCGAACGACTCCGTCCGTTCGTCCGCGTGGCGGCGCCGGTCGATGCAGCGACTACAGATCCATCGTCCAACGAAGCCCGACGAGCCCCGACAACAGATCGCCCACCGACTCACGATTGAAGAACACGAATCCGTACGACACCTGGAACGTCAGGCCGAAGTAGCGCGACACGAGGTAGTCGACACCGCCGCGCGCTTCGACCGCGGGTGCAAAGCCGGTGTACGTGGGCGTGAAGATCATGGTGCCGTTCACGCCGAGGCCGACCCACGGAAGGACGTTCACGACGTCGATCATGTAAGCAACGCCGGTCGAGAGCGTGAGTTCGTGACGAAGCGTGTTCGGCGCGTCGAGGCCGCCGCCGAGTCCGTATTGAAGGTTCCCGTAGATCCGCCACGCATCGGTGAAGTCGTACGCACCGTGTGCGGCCAGAACGCCGTCGACACCGCCGCGAGGGCCGCTCGTCCAACTCGCGCCGATCGCGGGGCCGCCATGGAATTGCCGCTCCGTTGCCTGCGCGCCTGGCGTAGCGAAGAGAACCGCCGCGAAGAATGCGGATCCCGCCGCGAAGCGCGCAATCGTGGCCCGATTGGGAAGCATCGGCATCTCGTGTACCCCGACTGCGCGATCAGTGCATGCGTTCGACATCGCAACACCATCGATGCACGACGGGCGGTATCGGGTGCGCGACCCCGCGCAAGACCCGCGGAAACCTCGCGCAGCGCGCGCACTCTCGGTTGACTTGAAAACCGTCGCGTGTAGAGTCCCGCGGCTTCTGGAGGCCCACCCGTGTCGAGCGAGTCAGACGAAACGAAGGACGACGAGACCACCACCCACGCCAACGGCGAAGAGGGTGACGTCGACGAAGACGAACTGGCTGCTGCAAGTGGGGCAGAGGACGACGACGAAGACGACGATGGCGACTTCGAAGAAGAAGAGTCCGACGAAGTCCGTGTTCTGACGTCGGGCGAAGAAGAGTCGCAACCCGCCCTCGAGGAGCCGCGCAATCGCGCCGAGCGCCGCATCCGTGCGAAGCAAGAGCGCCGGGGCCAGCTCGAAAAGCAGCGCAAGGAACTCGAGGCCGATCAGGCCGCCGCGAATCGTCGCGTGAAGCTTCCGCCCAAGACCGTGTCGGGCAAGAGCGGCTCGGAAGACGTTCCGCCGTGGGCGCGTGGCTCGGTTGAATGGATGACCAAGAACGCCAAGGGCCTCGCGACCGGCATCGTCGTGGTGCTCGCCGTCGCGGGTGGCGCCGTGTTCTGGCAGTGGCGTCACGACAATCAGTTCGCGAAGGCCGCGAGTTCGTACAACGACGCGCTCCAGATCTCGGGCGCGCAGATTCGCGCGGCCGATGCGCCGCCGGATCCGCCCAATTCGCCGCCCCGTCGCGGACCGACCTTCCCGGATACGACCGCGCGTGCACAGGCTGCGTTGCGCGCGTTCCGCGACGTCGAGAGCCATCACGCGAACACGCCCATCGCGCCGCTCGCGCGGCTTTCGGAAGCCGCCACGCTCTATGACCTTGCGCGATACGCGGAAGCAAAGCCGATCTACGAAGCGCTGCTCCACGCCGACGTCGCTGGGCAGGACGCACGCGTGCTCGAGGGTCTCGGCTTCACGCTGGAAGCGTTGAACGACAACGCCGGCGCTCTCACGCGCTACCAGGAACTCGGACGCATCCAGGACGGCGCGTATCGCGACCTGGCGTCGTTCCATCAGGCCCGCATCGAGCAGAAGCTCGGACACACCGATCGCGCGCGTGACCTGCTTCACGGCGTGATCGAGCGTCTGCGCCGCACTTCGACCGACGAAGAATTCGGAACGGGCGGATCGGTTCTCGAGGGATCGCGCTCGCTGCTGCGCGACATCGCCCCGGAAGACCCGCTCGCGCAGGCGGAAGCCAACGCGCCGAACAGCCCCGAAGCGTTGCAGCGGATGATCCAGCAACTCGGTGGTCGCGCACGAGTAATCCAGCCTGGTCGCGCCGGCGGCGCGGCACCGGGCGGCGAGGGTGGTCACTAGACCGATGGCCCGAGCCGGGTTCTCGAGGGTTGTTCGACTCGCGTCGATCGGCGCGGTGTGTCTCGGTGCAACGAGCGGCTGTGGGCTGTTCACGCGACGCGGAACGTCGGTCTACGCGGAGCACATCGAGCCTGGATACGGCGCCGATCGCGTGGGCCTCGTGCGCATGGACTGGCGCCGTCGCGTCGCGGACTGGACGACCATCGACTACCGCCCGGTGTTCCACGGAGCACCCGCGTACGACCCCGACCGGCGGCTGGTCTTCGTGGGTAGCGTCGACAATGCGATGTACGCGCTGCGCGTCGGAGATGCCTCGATCGTCTGGCGCTTCGAGACGTTCGGGCGGGTCGACTCGACGCCCGTCGTAGCCGGCGACCTTGTGATCTTCGGATCCGCGGACGGCGCGATCTACGCGCTCGACACGCAGCGAGGCACGTTGCGCTGGCGCTTCGCTACGGCAGCCCCCGTGGTTCATGCGCCGATCGTGACCGACAACAGCGTGATCTTCGCCAACGCGAACGACACGGTCGTGTCCGTGAACCGCACAGACGGAAGCGTTCGGTGGCGTTACCGGCGCAATGCCCCGGGCGGCATCACGCTCTCGGGCCACGCCGGACTGATTCGGGTCGAAAACCGCGTCTACACAGGCTTTTCTGACGGAAACGTCGCGGCGTTGGACCTCGCGGACGGCTCGGTGGCGTGGGAGCAGGACACGTCGAGCGACCTCGAAAACCTCGAAGAACGCAACGAAGCCCACGAAGCGATCGACGTCGACACGACGCCGGTGGTGGTGGGTGACACGATTTATGTCGCCTCGTTCACCGCGGGCGTCTACGCGCTCGATGCGACGTCGGGGACGCGACGATGGCGGCGGGACGACGTCCTTCAGGTCGCCGCGCTCGGGACGGACGGACGTCATGTGTTCGCGGCATCGGCCCTGAGCGGGCTGGTGAAGTTGGACCCGTACGACGGCACGGTCGTGTGGGCGCGGGATCTCGGCTCGACGGCGATGGTGGACGTGGCCGCGATCGGGGACGGGTACATGGCCGTGGCGATGGCCGACCGCGGGCTGTCGTTCGTGCGGTCGTCGGACGGCGAACCGGTCGATGGCCTTCGTCCGGGGTCGGGCTTCGGCGCGGTCCCGGCGGTGTCCGGACGTCACTTGTTCGCGGCATCGAGCGGTGGCGTGGTCTACGCCCTGACGCTCTTGCCGACGCATACCCGCTAGTCGGGGTCAGGGTCAGACGCGCAGGGGCGAGCGTCGCGCCGGTGGGGGCGGCGATCGCGAGCGCACGCCGTGGGCGACGCCGGGGGAATGTCCCCGACCCTTCGTCCCCATCTATATCACTTCGCATAAGATACATTCTGTCTACTCTAGAAACACACCCAGACGGGGGAGACTCCTGGGGATTCGGTCCGAACCTGGATCGGGCCGTTGGACGTTCATGGATCGAGCGTTCCAAGCCTGGACCCTGAGCCATCGCGCTTTTTGGACGTCCCGAATCCAACGCGCTCTGGCGTCGGCCGGTCCAGGGCTACGGCCAGGTCCACGTTCGGGTGGGCGGAGCGAACGGGGTCACGTGACGACCCGAAAGACGCCCACAGCCGGTTTCTTCGGCCCCACGCCCCATCGTGCTTCGATGGACGTCACCGGACCCAGCGACTCCCCTGCGAGCTTCTTACCGGCCTGCGAACCGGTAACTACACCGAGTAGACAGAATAATATTCTGCGTAAACTCCGTCCCGTGAGTTCGCCGCATCGCAGCCCGCCCAGCATCGCTCCCCGTTCGCGAAACGCGCGCAATTCCAGCGAGAAAGCGCCGCGCGCCCGCAGTGAACCCGGCCGACTACTCCGAACTCTCGTCGCCTGCCGTGCGAACCCGCCGAACACGCGGCTCGTTCCCCGCCACTAGCTGTCCGCAGGCCGCCCCGATGTCCTTGCCGCCCGAGTACCGCCGCACGACCGGGACCCCGAGTCGCGACAGCGCATCGACGAACGCCAGCCGCTCCTCCTCGGTCGGCGGTCGGAACGGCAGCCCCGGCGCCGCGTTGAAATCGATCAGCGACAGCCTCGCCGGCATCATCTCGAGCAGCTTCGCCAGCGCCTCGGCCTCGGCGGGATCCGTGTTCACGCCCCCCAGCAGCGCGAACGCCAGCATCACCAGCCGCCCGCTCGCCTCGTAGAACTTCTTCGCCGCCGCCACGACCTCGGTAATCGGGTATTTCCCCTCGATCGGCATCAGATCGCGCCGCAGCGCCGCCCGCGCCGACGTCACCGAGATCCCGAGCCGCGCCCGCGTGCCGAGCGCCGTGAGCCGCTCGATCCCCGGGACGATCCCCGACGTGCAGATCGTGATCTGGCGCGCATCGATGGCCAGGCCGCACGGGTTCGACATCACGGCGAGCGCTTTCAGCACTTCGTCGAGGTTGAGCAGCGGTTCGCCCATCCCCTGGAACACCACGCCGTGCACGCGCCCGAGTCCGGCCTCGCGGATCTCGCGCGCGATGTACCGCACCTGCTCGACGATCTCCCACGCCGCGAGGTTGCGTTTGAACCCGAGCAGCCCGGTCGCACAGAACCGGCAGCCGAGCGCGCAGCCCGCTTGCGAGCTCACACAAACCGAGAATCGCCCGGTTTTGTGAAGCGGTATGCGGACCGCCTCGATCTGTTCGCCGTCGGCCAGACGGAACACGTACTTCACGAACGGATCGAGTGCGCTGGCCTGCCGCTCGACGACTTCGAGCTGTCCCACCGGCGCGTGGTCCAACACGCGATCTCGCACGATCGCGCGCACCTGTCGCACCGCGCGCACGTCGTTGCGACCGCGCTGGGTGACCTCGGCAATGAGCCGGCGCGCCTCTTCGAGTTGGATCGGCACCAGGCCGTCGAGCCGTTCGACCAGCGATTCGGGCGTTTCGCCCTGGATGGGGAGTGGGTTCACGGACGACGATTTCCGGTGTCGCGAGGCGGGTGCTATATCGGCCCGCATGACGGCGAAACTCGATGCGTTGCGGGCAAGAATGCGCGAGCTGGGCTCGGCATTGGTGTGTTTCTCGGGCGGTGTCGATAGTGCCTTCGTTCTGGCGGTCGCGCACGAAGTTCTCGGCGATCGTGCGGCCGGGCTCACGACGGTGTCGCCGTCGCTGGCGCCGGTCGAACGCGAAGAAGCGCTGTCGTTGGCGAAAGAGATCGGCGCGAAGCACTACCTGATCGAGTCGAACGAGATCCACGACCCGCGCTACGCCGCGAACCCGACGAACCGCTGTTACTACTGCAAGACCGAGCTGTATCGGATCGCGGGCGCCGAGGCCGCGAAGCTCGGATTCGCGCATGTGCTCAACGGCACGAATCGCGATGACCTCGGGGACTACCGGCCCGGGCTCGATGCGGCGAACGAAGCCGAGGTGGTGAGCCCGCTGGTCGACCTCGGGTTCACGAAGGCGGATGTGCGCGAGGCGGCGAAGATCGTCGGGCTGCGGGTGTGGGACAAGCCGGCGGCCGCGTGTCTGTCGTCGCGAATTCCGTACGGCACCGAAGTCACGATGCAGCGGCTCGCGCAGATCGCCGAGGCCGAGAGCGGCATCAAGGCGCTCGGGTTGAAGCAGGTTCGGGTGCGCTATCACGGCGACGTCGCGCGCATCGAAGTGTCGGCTCAGGAGATCGACAAGGCGTTTGCCGTGCGCAGCGAGATCGTCGCGGC
>CBIHQZ010000406.1:0-6336 GCA_966212315.1 uncultured Myxococcales bacterium | reverse complement strand
AGACACGATTCACTTCCGTGCAGATCGGTCGAACGCCCGCGTTCATGCACGTCAGCGATCTGCTCGCGGACGGCGCCTCGCTCTGGATCAGCACCGCGGGGGCCGGCGTACTCCGACTCGACGCGCGCGGCCGCGTCGTCGATCGCATCGGTGCGCGGGCGGGGCTGCCGAGCGATCTCGCGTGGCAAATGGTGCGCGACGGTGAACGTCTCCTCGTCGCGACCTCGGCAGGCATCGCCGTGATTCGCGGTCATCGCGTCGACCGTGCCGCGCGCGAGACTGCCGCAACCGCGACGCTGCGCATTCCCGACGTGCGTTCGATCGCGCGTGACAACGCAAGCCTCTACGCGAGCACGTTCGGCGCCGGTGTCGTGCGCTTCGACAATGCGCACGCACGTTTCGTCGCGATCGCCGATGCGCCCGACAACACCCGCGCACTCGCCGTCGATGGAAACGGCATCGTCGTCACGTCACGCGACGGTGCAGTGCGTTTCGATTCGCGCGGCGCTCGCAGCACGCTGCTCGAGGGCGGACTTCCGTCGAGTGACATCACCGCGCTCACCGAGGCATTCGGCGCGCTCTGGATCGGCACGTTCGATCGCGGCCTCGCGCGTCGCAATCCCGACGGATCGATCGACGCGATGCGCATTGCACTCGATCGCTGGCACATCGATCCGCGCGTGAACGACCTCGCCCGCACGCAGGATGCAGCACACGCCGAGCGTCTCTGGATCGCCACCGATCGCGGGCTCTTCGTGCACGACGGACGCAGCTTCGTGCCCGTGATCGAATCCCACGCGCCCGCGCGCGAGCACATCACGGCGCTGCATGTCGACGCGCACGGAACCCTCTGGGTCGCGGGGAGCGATGGCCTCTTCGCACTCGATCCAGCGCGCGACACATGGACGCACGTCGACGGCCCCGATGCCGAATGGATGCATCCGCTCGGTGCGGTCACCACCGACGCGAACGGCACGGTGTGGGCCGGCGGCCTTCATGGACTGTTCGAAATCGATCCACACGCCGCGCGCATCACGCGTCACGCGGTCGCCACCGGCGAACTCCCGGTCGACTGGATCACCGCGATCGCGCCCGTCGCGAACGGCATCGTCGCCGGCACGTATCACGGTGGAATCGTCTGGTTCGGCGCGGCGCACGCGTCGGTCGAGCGCGAAGGAGCATCGTTGCCGTCGGGATGGGTGAATCCGCACGCGCTCGCGGTCGTCGACGGCACGGTGTGGTTCGGTGCACTCGATCGCGGACTCGTCGTAGGAACGGCCGGTCACTGGCGCGCGCTCACCATCGCGAGCGGTCTCCCCGGCAACGACGTGACGGCGATTGCTTCCGCCGGCGGCGACGCATTGTGGATCGGCACACGCGCCGGCCTCGCGCGCGTCGAGCGACACTGAATCACGGCGAGCAAGTACACTCGCGCGTCATGGCGCGCGGCGACGACAACGATCTCGATCTCGAACCGATTCACAAAGGCCGCGGTCGCGCGATCGCCCTCTCGCTCGGACTCATCATCGTCGGCGGCGGGATCGCGACGGTCGTGAACACGCGCTTCCGAAGCACGCGCCGCGTCGAGGGGATCGGCCGCACCGCCACCGCCTGGGCGCAATTGCGCCAGTGCCTGGTGGGCGATCAATTGCGCGGGCGCGATCGTCCCAGTGCGTTGTTGCGCCGCATCGAGATCACGCTTCCACGAGGGCAACGCGACCTTCCCGAGGACGAGCGTCTCGCGCGCTGGCCTTATCGCTGCGCCACGTACGCGAGCGTGATGACCCACGCGCTCTTCGAAGCGAACAGCGACGACGCGAACCACCGACTCCTCGCGACCGTCGTCTCGCGCGCGGCCTCGGCGTTGGATCAAGGTCAGTTGCGCACCGGGCACGACGATCCGAGCGGTTACCTCGACGAACTCTTCGGCGCTGCCGAACTCGCCAATCTCCCCGCGGCATCGGCCGGTTCGGTTCCGCCGCCGCCCACCGCAGGCCATCCGCTCACGACACCGCAAATGGATGCACTCACCGCAGGCGCGGGAAGCGGCACGTTCGTCGCGACCGATCCGGTCGTGTCGCGATCGCTGCAACTGGTGCTCGGACAAGGTCAGCGTTCGCTCTGTGTCTTCGCCGGCAACGACGATCGCGCGACCACGCTCACGCATGTGCATTGCGCGTCCGTGCAAGCCGCTGCGAACGCAGCGCACATCGAACCGGTGCCGAGTGACGACGGCGCGACGCCGATGGTGCGCCTCGCGGCCGGATCGACCGCGGGCGATGTGTATCTCGGCGAAGCGGGACTCACGCCGTTCGTTCGCAACGCAGGGAGCGCATACAGCGCGCGAGGCGGTGTGTTCAGCGCGTTCATCGCACCCGTCGCGCCGGTCATCGCCTGGAGCTTCACGCGCGTGCGCGGCGCTTCGCCGGCGACGACGGTGCCAGTGACGTTTCCGATGCCCGATGACCAACGCGCCGGAGCGCCGCTCGTCGTAGGGGACCTCGCACTCGTGGCATCGCGCGGAATTGCTGCGCCGTCCGTGGTCGCAACTGGCGATGCGGCGGTCGATGCCGCGAGCACCGATGCAACCGCGCCGGCCGATGGATCGGCGCCGCACGATGTTCCGAACAACGGACATCTGTTCGTCGCGCCGATCGCTGCCACCGATCCACCGGCGCTCGCATTCTCGTCGGTCGCGGACGTGGTGAGCCCCGAACGCGATGCGACGCTCTCGGTCTGTCGTCACGGTGCGCAGATCGCAGTGGGCGTGCACGGCGCGTGGCATCGCACCAGCGTGGTCTTCTTTCGCGACGGTCACTGGACGCACGCGGTCGACGGGCTCGCCGAACCGGGCGCGTTCACGTGTCGCGACGGCGAGGCGACGTTCACGTGGATGGAAACGCAACCGCGGCGTCGCGTGCATCAGCTTCGTTGCACGCCCGACCGCTGCGTTGCGAGCGAGGCCGTCCCGCCGACCTTCGATGGCGACGTGCTTCCGGTGGTCACCGACGTCGACGGCAAGGTCCTCCTCGCGGCCTCGCCGGGACCGAGCCACGGGCTGCAGATGGTCCTCGCGCCGATCGATCGCCTCGCCGCCACGGAACCGGTCGTGCTCATCGACGACGGCGAACACGGCGGCCTCGAGATCGCCCCGACGGTGCGGGTGTTTTCGCGTGGTCCGGCCGGCGTCGTGTTGGTGAACGCGCTCGCCGAGCCGTACACGAGCTATGCGATTCGCGTCGATCCGACCGGTGCGTACGCGAGTGTGCACACGGACTGATCGGCAATCCGCGCGCGAGTGGTAGACTCCGCGGGCTCTGTCCAAGTCGAAATCTCACCCACGGCACAGCACGCAAGGCTTCGGCGCCGTTCGCCCTCCGTCCGCACCACGGCGCGCCGACCATCGTCCGTCGATCTTTCGCAGCGGCGAGATGCTCGCGGAGACCTACGAGATCCGCGAGATCCTCGGCGCTGGCGGCATGGGTCAGGTTTTCGAAGCGCACGACCATTCGCTCGCGCGTCGCGTCGCGATCAAAGCCAACTGGCCGCACCTGCACGCCCCGCCGTTGCGCAAGGAAGCGCAGGCACTCGCGGCGTTCCGCAGCCCGAGCCTCGTGACCATCCACGCGATGGGCAACCACGCCGGCCTCGAGTTCCTCGTGATGGAACGCGTCTACGGCGTGACCCTCGGACAGCATCTCGACCAGCGCGTCGAGTCGGGCGGCATGCTCTCGATCGACGAGGTGCTCGACATTCTCATCCCGGTCGCCGAAGGGCTGGCGGTGGTGCATCGCGCCGGGATCGCGCATCGGGATCTCAAGCCCACCAACGTGATGCTCGCAGTCGGCAATCGCGTGGTGCTGATGGATTTCGGTCTCGTGCTCCCCGAGTTCGACATGCCCGAGCAGGAACACATCGCGGGTTCGCCGCATTACATCGCGCCCGAGGTGATCACCAACGAAGTGAAAGCCGGCGAGGGGAACCTGGTGGATCTCTACGCGCTCGGCGTTACAGCCTACGAGCTGCTCGCGGGATCGCCGCCGTTCATGGGCGAGACGGCGGGTGACGTACTCGAAGCGCACGTGAGCGAGCCGATTCCCGATGTGCGCGGTGCACGCGCCGACGTGAGCGAGCCGCTTGCCGCGGTCGTGCACGAACTGCTCGCGAAGAAAGCGTCCGCGCGCACGCAGAGCGCCGACGAAGTGTTGTGGGCTCTGCGGGCGATCCGCCGCGGCGCGGTTCCGACTGCCGCGCGTGCGACGAGCGAGCCGCCGTTCCACGTGCTCATCGTCGAAGACGACACGTCGATGCAGCGCGTGTTGAGTTTCTACGTGAAGAAAGCCGTACCCGACGCGGTCATCCGCATCGCCGAGAACGGCGAGGACGCGATCGAGAGCGTGCGCAATCTCTCACCCGACCTGATGCTGCTCGACCTGCAGATGCCGCGGATGAACGGCATCGAAGTGTGCATGTATCTCCGCGGCGCGGGTCTCGCGCGCGAGAGCACGATCGTCTCGCTCAGCGCCGGCGCCCAGGATCGTGATCTGCAATTGCTCCACGAACTCGGCATTCGACACTTCGTTCGCAAGGGACAGGGGCTGCAGGAATCGGTGTCATCGATCGCGCGCTCGGTGCGCGGGGCGCGTACCCAGTAGCGCGGACCCCTCCCCATCGTTTCGTCCGCTGCATTCACTTGCCCCTCCCCGGCCGACAGCCTCACGAAGCGCATCGACCCGCGAAGCTGTCGGTCGAAGAGGGGCACTCGCCGAGCGCAGTGAGCGATCAACGCGATCGCTCATGGCATGCCCCTCTTCGGACGACACTCCCGGTTTCTGCACAGCGCATTGTCGTTCGGGGAGAGGCGACAGAGCACCGACATGAAGATGCGGGGGAGGGGTCGAAATGAGCGATCATCCGCGCGATGAGTCAGAACGAATCACAGGTCGTGCACGGCCGCGTCTCCCTTCACCCCCGTGGATTCGGTTTCGTGTCGTGTACCGAGGCCGATGGCACCGTCACCTCGGCGTTCGTCGCGCCGCCGATGCTCAACGCATTCCTCGCCGGTGACGAAGTCGAGGCGGTGTTCGTCACCGCCGACGACGGCCGCATCTCCGCGAACGACCTGACGCTCGTGTCGCGCGCGCGCACGCATCTGTTCGGCGAGATCGTGGTGCGCAAGGGAGTGCGCTTCCTCAAGATCGACCGCGAGGTCGCCAACACCGACTGGCCTCTCGAGGTCGGCAAGGCGACGCCGAACGCGGGCGATTGCGCGGTCGCACGCATCGGCGAGAAGAACTCACTCGTGCTCGAGAAGGTCGTTCCCGCCGGCACCGATCCGTCGCTCGAGCGCGTGATCGCGCGACACAATCTTCGTCCCGATCAGAACGCCGACGTGGTCGCGGCCGCGAAGCAAGCACGCTCCGTCCCCCACACCCTCGGTCACCGCCGCGATCTGCGCGATGTGCCGACCGTGACCGTCGACGCGCCGAGCACGCGCGACATCGACGATGCGATCTCGGTTCTCCCCGCCGACGCCACCGGCGCGATTCGCGTGCTCGTCTCGATCGCCGACGCATCCGAGTTCATTCGCGCCGACAGCATCCTCGACCGCGACGCACGCGACCGCGCGACCAGCGTGTACCTCGCGGGCCGCGTGCTCCCGATGCTCCCCGACGTGCTCTCGGCCGAGTGGGTGAGTCTGCTTCCGGGCGAAGATCGTCTCTGTCTCACCGTCGAGATCCGCATCGATCCCGAAGGGCGCGTCACTGCTTCGGACGTATACGAAAGCGTGATTCGTTCCGCCGCGCGATGGAACTACACCGAGGTCGCGGCATGGCTGGTCGACGGCATCGTGTCGCCCGCGATGGAGTCCGCGCGCGTGATGCTCCCGTGGCTGCGCACGGCCTTCGCGCGTCTCGGGGTTGCCCGTGCGCGGCGCGGTGGCGTGGCGGTCGAACGCGACGAAGCGAAGATCACGCTCGATCCCGACACCGGTTCGCCTTCGGGCATCGAGACGGTGAAGAACAACGTCGCGCACTCGCTGATCGAGCGGTTGATGGTCGCGGCGAACGAAGCGATCGCGGTCTGGATGCACGATCGCGGCATCCCGGCGCTCTACCGCGTGCACGACGTGCCCGACCCGGCCGACGTGCGTGACCTCGAAGCGTTCGCCCATAATTTCGGCTTCGAAGCGGCACTCGGCGCGCGACTCACGCCGCTGGGATTGAGCGCTTTCGACGCGCAGATCACCGGCACCCCGAGCGAGTCGGCGATTCGCTCGGTGCTGCGCAAGTCGCTCGGCGTCGCGCGCTACACCGTCCATCCGAGCCCGCACTT
>CBIHQZ010000405.1:0-6338 GCA_966212315.1 uncultured Myxococcales bacterium | reverse complement strand
CGCCACTCGCAATGCCTCGCGGGAGCAGCGCTGCGCGGCGAGTGTTCCCCCCCCACACCCCCCGTAGCGCTGCTTTTTATTTCTCCCGTCGACGATCCCTCGCGATCGGTCTCACGGGCCCGCGAGGGCGTAGCCGAGAAAGAGCATCGCCTCGCCGAACCAGCGGCGTGGATCGCGGGTGATCACACGACGCGGTGGTCCGTCGGCTGACTCGCCGGATGCGTCGAACCCGAGGTCGCGAGCCATGCGGACACCGCGGGCGAGATGGTAACCGTCGCTGACGACGACAACCGTGCGAATGCCCCGCGCGCGCATCGCGGGCGCCGCGAACGAAAGATTCTCGAACGTGGTGTGCGAGCGGTTCTCGACCACGATGCGATCGCGCGCGACGCCATGCGCTTCGAGCCACGCGCGCGATGATTCGCCTTCGGCGGGTGGCGTGCGGCCGACACCGCCCGTCGTCACGATCCATCTCGCGCGTCTGGCGACGAAGAGCGAGTGCGCCGCGCGAATCCGTCGCTCGAGTGCGGGGCTCGGACCGCGCGGCCATACCGCAGCACCGAGCACTACCACCGCATCCGCGTGCGCCGGCGGCATCGCTGCGAAAGCTCCCGCCACGCGCGCGAGCGACCACGCATACGCGCAGATGAAACTCGCCACCGCCGCGCCCCCCACCAGTGTCGCCGCGCGACGCCAGCGATTCACGGGCTGAGCGGTTCGAGCGTCCATTCGCCGGTTCCCTCGGTGCTGCCTTCGATGCCGAACGTGCCGTGCAATCCGAAGACGGTCGGCGCGAGGCGACCGCGGCCGCGTGAGACGTTCCCGGTCGGCGCGACTTCGGTCCAGTCGATCGCGAGCGCGCCATCGGCGGACTGCGTGCCGTCGAACGAGCCGTCTCGCACGCCGCCGTTGCCTTGATATTGATAGGCCGCGCGCCAATGACCGTCGCTCGCGTGCGTGAGCCGCGTCTCGACCGCGAGCCCGAAGGGCAGCCCGGTCCACTGTGAGATCCACAGCCCCGGTCGCAACGTCGCGCTCACGAATCCCGCGCGCACCAGTTCGAATCGCGTGCCGGTGTCGTCGGTGCCGAAGGCCATCGAACCATCGGGCGTCCAGCGCAGCGTGGCGCCGCGGGTGCGAGTCGTGATCGCAGCGGTCATTCCGTGTTCCACCACACGAACGGTGAGTGTGTCGCGGCTCGCGACGCGCCCTTCGAGATCCGCGTTGTACGGCGGCACCGAATACGCGCCGCGAATGCGCTCGCCGTCGGTGTCGAGCCACACGCGCACACGCATGCCGTCGGGCACGTCGCCCATTCGTCCCCAGAAAAGCCCGCTCGCACGGAGGGCGGGAGGAACGTTCGCGACTGCACGCGCCGGCGTTGCGCGCGATGCCGGTGCGCGCGAACAAGCGGTGCTCGCGACGACACAGAACACCATGGCACTCGTGCTTCGCTGCGCTGACTTCACCGAACGCCTCGACGGGCTGGTATCACAGTGCTCGCGCTCGTAGCACATCGCCCCGACGCGCACCGCGATGAAGCCCACTGCCCGCGCCCTGGCGCACATCGTCCTCGCCATCGTTCCGATCGCCGCTCTCGCGCTCGTCGCGCCGTGGGTGCACGTACGAGTGCTGCTCGGTCTCGCCATCGGTTTCGTCGTCGCGTCAGCCACGTTCGTACTCGGCGCCGCGGGCGTGACCCGCGCATTCGGCGAATCGCGCAGTGTGTACGCGCTCGCGATCGTCGGCTTCGTCGCGGCGGGCACCGGCTATTGGATCTCGCACGCGGGGCACGGTGCGGTCTGGCTCGAAGTGCTGTCGGGTCTGGTCGCGACACTCGGCGTGATCGCGCTCGGATGCGCGGCAGGGATCACGGTCGGCGCGCGCATCATCGACCCGGCCCACGTTCTCGCGGTCGCACTTGCATCGAGCGCGGCCGACGTGTGGAGCGTGCATTCACCGCGAGGCGTGACGCACGCAGTGGTGGTCGCGCAAGACGTGGCGCTCCAGCGGATGCTCACGGTGAGCGCGGCGATTCCGCCCGATCGCGTTCCTGCGGCGGCGATCGGCATCGGCGATGTGATCTTCGCTGCGCTGTATCTCGCGGTCGCAGCGCGGCATCGACTCGCGCGCAATCGAATGGTCGCGGCGATCGCGATCGGCCTGTTGCTCGCGGGTGCTGCGACGTTCGCGTTGCGTCGTCCGATGCCGGCGCTTCCGTTCATCGGCGCGCTCGTGGTCCTGTTCGAGCCACGCACGCGCAAGGTCGCGCGACACGATCGCCTCGCGACCGCAATCGCGGCCGCGCTCTTCGTGGGCTCGGTGGTGTTCGTGCTGAAAGGCTGAACGCTACGGCGCAGGCCATCCGCTCGGCGGACGCGGCGCACCGATCGGCACGATCGAACGGGTCCACTGCGCGATGTGATTGCCCGTGTCGATGTCCTGAAATGGCAGCCAGAACGGCGCGAAACTCGGGTCTCCCGCGAGCGGACCGGGTGTCTCGGTATGCGGCACGGCGACGGCCACCATCCAGAGTTGCGGGCGATTCTGACCTTCGAGCCGCACGCCGTAATTGCGTCGCGACGAGAACGTGACCCAGTACACCTGCTGCCCCGCGAGCACCGTCGTGAACGGCGACACACGCGGCCAGCTGTTGGTGAGCGCATCGCTCGTGTCGTTGGCACCACGCGCGTTGGCATGATCGAGCCGCGCCGCGTGATGCGTGGCGAGCGTCGAATCGACCATCCACAGTTCGGCGCTCGGATCGTCGTACGAATCGCATTCGCCATTCGCCTCGTCGCCGCCGGGACAGACCGAGCGGTTGTAGAGAATCCAGCGGCCGTCGGGGGTGATGCTCGGGTAGTAGTGGTTCTCGCCCATCGTCGGCGGCACCACGCTCTGCGCCGCGCCGAACGCGCCGTTCGCGCGCGGTAGCCAGGCGATCTCGCCGCGGCGGACGTTGATGTTGTTCGCTTGCTGCGTGACCCGCACGAACGCAGCACCGTTGTCGGCCGGTGACCAGTCGGGCTGCGTCGCGATGCCGCCGGGGTCGACGTCGGTGATGCGATCGAGCGTGTTCGCATCGAGCGTGCGCAGCGTTCCGTCGAGCCCCGCGAGGAGCTGCGAACCGTTCGCGCTGAACGTGAGAAATTGCGCCCAGCGCTCGATCTTGCTCGCGACCGCGCGGCGCGTTCCGACATCGAGCATCACCACGTCGCCGACGTGCGCACCACCGAGCACCGTCGCGATGCGGGTGCCGTCGAGCGAGAGCGTGTGGCATCCGACGCACGGATGATCGTCGCCGAGCGAATCGCGGGGCGTGTCGTTCTGCGTGTAGAACGATTGCACCGCGGTGTCGCCGTGCGCGAAGTCGTAGCGATAGATCCCGTTCGAGCCGCTGCGCGCGGACCAGTAATAGATCCCGCCCAGCACGTCGTCGGTCGCGAACTGCAGGCGTACCGGATCGCCGGTCGAAACCGTTCCGTCGGCGAGGAGCGACCGCACCCGCAACTCGACGGGGCTCGCGTTGCCGCGATTGCTGTCCGAGATCCAGCGCCACGTCTGCGCATCGAGTGGCGCGCTGCAGCCAGTGCCGACCATCGTACAGCGCACGTAGCGATGCACATCGGTCCGGCCGTTGGAGAAGGCGAGGTCGTACAACTCGCCCGCGCCGTTGGGCGGCGTCCATTGCACATCGAGCGACGAGATGTTCGGCGGGAAGAGCGTGCCGTCGTTCGGATACACGAGCCGCGCGTTGTGCATGCCCGATGCGTCCGCGGTAGCCCGCGCGAACTGCGCCGCCGCGTCGGCCGGCACCATCATGTCGGTGCTCGCGGCCGTCCACCGAACCGTGATGTTCGCCACCGCGCGCAGAGAAGCCGCGCGCCCCGCATCCGCCACGAGTTGACCGGTGCCGCCCGCGAGATGCCCGGTGACGAACAGACCGCGCATGACGGTGCCGAGCGAGCCAGGGCTCACCGAATAGTTCGCGAACGCGGTGACGTCACGACGATGCCCGTCGCTGTACACGGCCGTCACCGAGAACTGCCGTTGCGACATCGCGGTCGGCGACCCTTCGAGCATGGTGTCGGACGGATCGATCACGAGCCGTTCGGCGCCCACCCACCACATCGATCCGGCATCGGGCCCGCCGTCGGTTGCCCCGTCGCGATCGTTGTTGCTCGGGTCGCTGCACGACGATGCAGCCAGCATCGACGCCACCAGAACGACCACCCACGCATGACCGCGAATCAACGGATGGCGCATGGACTCAACCCTGCCGAGGGGCGCACGCGCTGGCAAGCCGCCGCCGTGCTTCCGGTGCGTCACCACGTGCGCGTTGACGCCGCCACCCACTCCGTGGAACGTACCGCGCGCGCTCGGCGAAAAGCCTCGTTTGCGCGGCGAAGAACGCAAGGAACACACGCGATGCCTTTCAAGTTCGACATGGTCGGTCAGCGCACGGAGCCTTCGAAGTTCACGTACTCGTGGAAGGACACCGTTCTCTACGCACTCGGCATCGGCGCAAAGGTCGACGAACTCGATTACCTCTTCGAGGGCCGCGGTCCGAAGGTGTTTCCGTCGTTCGCCGTGATCCCCGCGTTCACTCCGCTCACCACCGCGCTCGCGAGGACCGAAGGCCCGTTCGACAAGGTCGTACACGGCGCGCAGAAGGTGATCATCCACGCGCCGGTTCCCGCCGAAGCGACGCTCGAGACCACCGCCATCGTCGAAGGGATCTACGACCTCAAGCGCATGGCGCAGGCGATCGTGAAGACCGAGACGGTCGATGCGAAGTCGGGCGCGAAGCTGTTCGATACCGAGTGGTCGATCATCTATCTCGGCGAGGGCGGTTTCGGTGGTGCATCGCGTCCCGAAGAACAGAAACAAGCGGCTCCCGCGCGCGAGCCTGACTTCAAGATCGAGCAGGCGACGACCCCCGAACAAGCGTTGCTCTATCGCCTCTCGGGCGATCTCAACCCGCTCCACGCCGATCCGGATTTCCCCCTCGTCGGGAAGATGTTCGACGGCAAGCCCATCCTGCACGGTCTCGCCACGTTCGGCTTCATGACCCGCGCGATCACGCAAGGCGCATGCGGCGGCGATGCGTCCAAGATCCGCTCGATCTCCGCGCGATTTGCGCGCCCGGTGTGGCCGGGTCAGACCCTCGTCACCGACGGCTGGATCGAGGGCAAGAAGGTCTTCGCGCGCACCAGCGTCAAGGAACGCAACGAAGTCGTTCTCTCGCACGTCACGCTCGATCTCGCCTGATCGAACGTCGCATTCGTCTCTTCATCACAACTCGAAACTCCTGGTGACTCTCATGGCAAAGCTCTCGCGTGACATCGTGATCCTCTCGGCTCGTCGCACCGCCTTCGGCACGATGAGTGGCTCGCTCAAGGGCATCAGCGCCAACGACCTCGCGGTGCACGCGTCGAAAGCTGCGCTCGCGGACTCGGGCGTCGACGTGAAGAAGGACGTCGGTCACGTGGTGATCGGCAACGTGCAGCAGACCTCGCCCGACGCGATCTACGGTGCGCGCCACGTCGGTCTCAAGGCTGGCCTGCCGATCGAAGTTCCCGCGCTCACGGTGAACCGACTCTGCGGCTCGGGCTTCCAGGCAATCATCAACGGCGCGGAACAGATTCTTCTCGGCGACGCGGAGTGCGTGCTCGTCGGCGGCACGGAGAACATGTCGCAAGCGCCGCACGTGCTGCGTGGCGCGCGCGAAGGCTTCGCATTCGGCAAGGCGCCTGCTCTCGCGGACACGCTGTGGGAAGCGCTCACGGACTCGTACTGCAACACGCCGATGGCGGTGACCGCGGAGAACCTCGCGACGCAGTACGGCATCACGCGCGCGATGTGCGACGAGTACGCGCTCACGTCACAGAAGCGCTGGGCCGCGGCGAACGAAGCAGGTCGGTTCAAGAACGAGATCGTCTCGATCGAACTCGCGACCAAGAAGGGCCCGGTGCAGTTCGCGACCGACGAGCACGCCCGTCCGCAGACGACCATGGAGATCCTCGCGAAGCTGAACCCCGTCTTCAAGAAGGACGGCGTGGTCACGGCCGGCAACGCATCGGGCATCTGCGACGGCGCGGCGGCCCTCGTGCTCGCGTCGGCGGACTTCGCCAAGAGCCGCGGACTCAAGCCCCTCGCGCGCGTCGTGCAGTGGGGCGTCGCGGGCGTCGACCCGTCGATCATGGGCATCGGGCCGGCCCCGGCGATTCGCAACGCACTGCGCCGTGCGGATCTCGCGCTCGACAAGATGGACCTCGTCGAAGTGAACGAAGCGTTCGCGCCGCAATATCTGGCTGTCGAGAAAGAGCTCGGGCTCG
>CBIHQZ010000404.1:0-6348 GCA_966212315.1 uncultured Myxococcales bacterium | reverse complement strand
CGGCTACGAAGATCGACAAGATGGCACGGGCCGAGCGGGGGCTGGCGCTCGACCGCATGGCAAAGGCACACAACGTGCGGGTATACGGCGTAAGCGGCGAGACTGGCGAAGGGCGAGATGCGCTGGTCAAGGCGATGATCCGTATGGCCGGCGTCGATCCGGCCCCCCCTGGCGACGGCTCCGCGCCGGCGTCATCGAGCGCCTGAAACGCCGCGAAAACCCCCTCGCACGGACCTGTTCTCCCGTTGACGCCCCCCGCGTGAAGGCGGACGATGACTCACCTATGTCGTTCGGCCTTCTCGCCCCGCTGACCCTCGCCGCCCTCACCCTCTTCGGCACTGTCACTCGCGGCCCCTCCGAGCCCCCTGTTCGCGCGCCACTTCGCATCGTCGATGTGCGCGGCGCGGCGGCACTCGTGGCTCGCGGGGCGACGGTTCTCGATGCGCGTGACAACGCGTCGTTCGCGGCGGGTCACCTTCCGGGTGCGCAGACCTACGCGTGGCAACGTACGACGGGAACCGGAACTGCGATCGGACGACTGCGCCCCGATCTCCATGCGATCGCCCAGATGCTCGCGGCACTCGGTGTCGACATCAGTCGCCCCGCCCTCGTGTATGGCAACGCCGGATCCGGACAAGGTGAAGAGGGACACGCGGCCTGGCTCCTCCTTCTATTAGGACATCCCGACGTCGCGATGATCGATGGAGGATTCGCCGCGTGGCGAAACGCCGGCCGCCCGGTGGTCACGGCAACGGCGCCACCGCGGGTCGGGCGTTTCGAGGCTCGGGCACGCAGTGATCTTCGCGGATCGCGTGACGACGTCGCGCGCGCGAAACAGCTGCTCGATGTTCGCAGTGCAATGGAGTTCGCCGGCGCGACGCCCTATGGCGAGATGCGCGGTGGTCATCTCCCGACGGCGCGGCACCTCGACTGGCGTTCGCTTCTCGACGAGACCGGTCGCGTTCGTCCTGCCGCTCGCGTGCAGCGACTGCTCGCCGACGCTGGCGTCGATCCGCTTCGTGACATCGTGGTGTGCTGCAGCAACGGGGTGCGGTCGGCGTTTGCGACCTCGGTCCTCAATGCCCGCGGCGTCCCGCTGGTTCGCGCGTACGACGGAGGCCTCATCGAGTGGGCGTCGGACAAGACCGCCCCGCTCGTGAGGTAGCAACGGCGTGACGCGCTGCCCGGTCTGCGGCACCGACCTCGAGCCCGGCGTCCAGCGATGCCCCCGCGACGGGGCGACGCTCGGCGATCCGAAGGACCCGCTCATCGGGGCGACCCTGGCGGGCAGATACAAGGTGCTGGCCCGTATCGCTCGGGGCGGGATGTCGTCGGTGTACCTGGCGCGCCACGTCCTCATCGAGCGACTCAGCGCCATCAAGGTCTTGCGCCGCGATCTCTGCGACGACCCGATCCAGCGCGATCGGTTCCTCCGCGAGGCGCGCGCGGTCAACCGCATCAACCACGAGAACATCATCGAGATCGTCGACTA
This sequence comes from uncultured Myxococcales bacterium, assembly GCA_966212315.1. Lineage (GTDB taxonomy): Bacteria > Myxococcota_A > Polyangia > Polyangiales > CBIHQZ01. Next base: position 4,856 of record CBIHQZ010000404.1, on the reverse strand, counting down.
CGGCGAGAGCGAAGACGGCCGCGTCTTCCTGGTGATGGAGTACCTCCCGGGTGAATCGCTTCTCCAGCGAATCTCGCGCGGGCCCATTGCGCCGTTGAGGGCACTCGAGATCGCGAAACAAATCGTGTCCGGTCTCGGACGCGCGCATCAGATGGGCGTGATCCATCGCGATCTCAAACCCGACAACATCCTCCTGCTGCCTTCGAACAACGGCTCCGAAGTCGTCAAAGTGCTCGACTTCGGAATTGCGAAGATGCTCGACCAGCCGGCCCTCACTGCTACCGACAAGATCTTCGGCACGCCCGGGTACATCGCCCCCGAGTACGCGTCGGGAAATCCGATCGACGGACGCTCGGATCTCTACTCGCTCGGTGTCGTGCTCTACGAGATGGTCACCGCACAGCTCCCGTTCGACGTCGAGTTCCCCGGTGATCTTCTTCTCCATCACATGACGGAGCCGCCGATCCCGCCGCGCACCCGCAACCCCGCGGTGCCCGAACCTGTCGAGCGCCTGATCCTGCAACTGCTCGCCAAGGATCCCGCGCAGCGTTACCGCGACGCGTACCACCTCATCGAAGACCTCGAGTCGGTCAGTCAGACATTGAGCGGGCGCTTCACCCCGCCGCGCGCCGACACCATGCCGGAGATGCCGGCTGCCACGGATGCACTCGTCACCGACGTAGACATCGGCGTCGTTCCGCCACCCGCCGAAATCGGGACCGGCGTGATGGGCGCGCGCGCATGGGGACGCTACCTGGAGGCATACCGTCGCGAGCGCACCGCGCGTCGCAGCGTTCCTCCGTCGCCGTCGGTGCAGACGCAACTCGGACGGATGGAAGGCGTGCTCGCGTCGATGCGCGATCGTTCCGAACGCATCGAACAACTGCGAACGCGCATGCTCGCGCTCGAGGCGCGCGGTCGCGACTTCCGTTCGACCATCGGACGCGCGATCGACACGCTCGCGGGCGATCTGTCGGTGAAGGCTCGTGAGCGCGACGGCATCGCCAACGACCATGGCGCAATCGAGAAGCAGCGCGACGAAGCGGTCGCAGCGAAACAGACCGGACGCGCGGATGCGCTGTTGTGGGAAATCGCCGCGGCGGGCGAGGTTCTGCGCGAGTCCGTGCAAGGCACCGACGATCTCGAGTTCCAGCTGCGAGAGTTGAACGCGCAGCTCGAACGACTGAGTGAAGCGCTCGAACTCGACCACAATTCGCTGATGGCGGAACTCGACGAAGCACTGCGTGACATCGCCGCACACGACGAAACGCTGCGGTCGATGCTGCGTTCGATGCCTGACTGACAGTCCCCGCGCTGTTGTATGCGTGCGCGGCAGCGGTGTACCGTCCGCGAGCACTCACACTGCGCGCGAGGCCACCGCCCGGCGTGCGCGGCTCACGAAGAGGTTCCACTGATGATCAGGCGATTCACTACCGTTGCCACCGCACTCGCATGCGCTGCGACGATCGCGAGCACCGCGCATGCACAGCGTCGGCGCCCTGCTGCAACCCCTGCCTCGCCCGCGCCCAGCGCGGCGCCGGCCGCACCGGTCGTCGATCCGTCGATCGCCGAAGCACGGCGTGAGTACGACGGCGGCCGTCAGGCGATGGATGCGCATCGTTACGACGAGGCGCTGCGTCACTTCCAGCGCGCGTACGAACTTCGCTCGAATCCGGTCGTGCTCCTGCCGATCTCGCAAGCACAGATCCAGTTGAATCACTTCGGCGACGCGATCGCGACGCTCGAGCGCTATCTCCACGACCGCGCGGACGCGCCTGATCGCGTGCAGGTGCAAGCGCAGATCGCCGATCTTCGCCAGCGGCAGTCGACGCTCCACATCGTCTCGACCCCGGCCGGCGGACATATCTCGGTCGACGGCACGGACACCACGCAGGCGACCCCTGCCGACGTGCGTGTCGACCCCGGTCACCACGCCATTCGGATCGAACTCGCTGGCTATGTCGCCGCGAGCCGCGAGATCGACACGACTGCATCGTCGCGTTCCGACGTGACGCTCGCACTCGCATCGGAGCGAGTGACGACCAACACGACGACCACGACGGACACGTCGACCACCGCGACCACGACTGCGACCACTACCACCACGACCGCGACGACCACTGCGACCACATCGCGCGGACCGCATCCGGCCGTGTGGGTCGCAACAGGTCTCGCCGCCGCGGGCATCATCACCGGCTCTGTCTTCGGCATCATGGCGCTCAACGATCATGCCGACTACGAGCAGAACCCCACGCTCGAGACGCGAGACCGCGGCGAGACGAACGCGCTCATCTCCGACATCACGTTCGGCGTCGGCATTCTCTCGGCGGCCGTCGGCGTCGTCGTGTGGCTGTCCACGCCGGAAGAGCGCGCCCCGGCGGCGCACGCATCGCACACGGTTCGTCCGCGCGTGTATCCCGCGCCGAACGGACTCCTGGTGAGTTTCTAAACGCACGCTTCAACCGAAATAGAGAATCCATCCGATGCGCACTCACCTTTCTCTTCTTGTTCTCGCCGGCAGCGTCGCCCTCACGGGTTGTGAACTCATCGTTCGCTTCGACCCTGCCCGCCTCGATGGCTCGGGCGACGGCACCACCGCGGATCGCGTCATCGTCGACGCGACCGACATGACCGTTCCCACCGACGTCCAAGACGTTCAGCAACCGACCGACGTGCAAGATGCCGGCGGCGACGACGTGATGGATGCCGGCACCGATGCGGCCGACGTCACGCCGCCGATGGACGTGGTCACGACCGATGTTCAGCCTGACGTGCAGCCCGACGTTCAGACCGACGTGCCCGTCGCGATGGACGTCCAGCCGGATGTGCAGACCGACGCTGGTCAGGACAGCGGCACGGACGACGGCGTCGACGCCAGCGCGTCGGACGCCGGCACCGACGTGCAGCTCATTGCGTTGAACGGCTGCACGTACGCGACGGCGATCGATCTCACGGCGACGGCCATGCCCACCATCAACTTCCCGGGCGCCACGTTGATGTATTCGCCCGCGTGCATCCGCATCCACGCGGGACAGACCGTCACGTTCGACGCCGATTCGGGATCGACCTTCGCGAACCATCCGCTTCGTCCCGGTGATGGCGCCACGCGCACCACGCAGACCGGCACGCCGATCACCAACGTCGATACCGGAACGACGATGACGTTCACATTTCCGGACCCCGGTACGTGGGGCTACTACTGCAACTTCCACGCACCCTCGATGGCTGGCGCCATCTACGTCGATCCGTAATCGATCGCGCCTCGCATGCAGCGCGAACTCGATCACGTCACGCCGTCGCCTCGATAGACACCGCCCTCCCCCTCTCCCTATGCTCCGCGCCCGCGTCGCCGACTGGCTGCGCGCGAAGGAGCTATTGCCGTCATGACCGAAATCGAAAGCGTCATCGCCCGCGAAATTCTCGACTCGCGCGGGAACCCCACCGTCGAAGTCGAAGTGCAACTCTCGGGCGGTGCAACGGGTCGCGCCGCGGTCCCGTCCGGCGCGAGCACGGGCGAACACGAAGCGATCGAACTTCGCGACGGCGGCAAGCGCTACATGGGCAAAGGCGTCATGAAGGCCGTCGAGCACGTGAACGATCGGCTCTCGCGCGTCGTGGCCGGCGCGGATGCACTCGATCAGGCGGGCGTCGATCGCTTGATGCTCGAGAACGACGGAACGGAGAACAAGGGCAAGATCGGCGCGAACGCGATCCTCGGCGTGTCGATGGCGACGGCGCGCGCTGCCGCGGATGCCGTGGGGCTGCCCTTGTGGCGCTACCTCGGCGGTGCGGCCGCGCGTGTTCTGCCGGTGCCGATGATGAACATTCTCAACGGCGGCGCCCACGCGGACAACGGACTCGAGGTGCAGGAGTTCATGATCGTGCCCGTCGGCGCGGAGAACTTCGCCGAAGCGCTGCGCTCGGGCGTCGAGGTGTTCCATCACCTCAAGGCGCAGTTGAAGAAGGAAGGGTTGGCGACGTCCGTCGGTGACGAAGGCGGATTCGCGCCGCGGCTGCAGTCGAACGAGGACGCGCTCGCACGCGTGACGCGCGCAATCGAAGCCGCGGGCTACAAGCCGGGCACCGACATCGCGCTCGCGCTCGACGTCGCGGCGAGCGAGTTGTTCGACAAGAACAAGAAGACGTACCGCTGGGACAAGGCCGAACTGAGCGGCGCTGAACTGGTCGAAGTGTACGCAGCGCTGTCCGAACGCTACCCGCTCATCTCAATCGAAGACGGCGCCGCCGAAGACGATTGGGACACATGGCTCGCGATCACGAAGCGCATCGGCAAGAAGGTTCAGCTTGTCGGTGACGATCTCTTCGTCACCAATGCGAAGCGCCTGCAGACCGGCATCGAGCGGGGCATCGCGAACTCGATTCTCATCAAGCTGAACCAGATCGGCACCGTCACCGAAACGCTCGACACGATGCGCCTCGCGGAACGCAGCGGTTATCGGAACATCGTGTCGCATCGATCGGGCGAGACCGAAGACAGCTTCATCGCGGATCTCGCCGTTGCAACCAACGCGGGCATGATCAAGACCGGCAGCGCATCGCGCAGCGATCGCACCGCGAAGTACAACCAGCTCCTTCGCATCGAGTGGGAACTGCGCGGCGGCGCTGTGTACCTCGGTCGCAAGGCGTTCGCGCGCTGATCGGAGGAGGCCTCACCCCCGCTGCCGCGTGCCCCTCTCCCTCCGTCGCCCGCAGTCATCGCGCGGCGCGAAGGCGACGTCGAAAGAGGGGCTGGAGTGATGGCGGCGGGAGTTGAGAACAGGGAACGAGGTAGTGCGAGCGTTGGCAGCGTTGAGTGCGCAGTGCGCTCGGCGTGAAGACGCAGTGTGGCTTCCGGT
>CBIHQZ010000403.1:0-6355 GCA_966212315.1 uncultured Myxococcales bacterium | reverse complement strand
TCCGTGCCACCTGCGTCTCACCCGATGGAGGCATCTGCCATGAGTGAGAACGTCGAACAATGCCGTCGGTGCGGCCGCGAAATCCCCCAAGGGGCCGCGGTCTACGGCGACCACAATCGGAAGTTCTGTTCGCAGACCTGCGCGGGCGCGCAACTCGATCTCGAGCAAGGCGTCGGTCATGCCCGCGCGGCTCGGAGCGATCTCGACATGGCGGGCGATCGAGTGCCGCCTGGCGGTGGACCAGCCGTGTCGCGAAAGCGCAGCCCGCGCGAACGATAGAAGACCGCGAGCGATTCACAGGAAGCGAACTTTCTTCCTGTGAATCACCGCCGCTCGCTCAGCCCGCAATGAGCGTGTACACGCGTCCGAGCGCTTCATCGAGCTTGCTCGCGTCGGTGCCGCCGGCCTGCGCCATGTCAGGGCGACCACCGCCGCCGCCGCCGACGATCGGAGCGATCTCTTTCAAGATCTTTCCGGCCTGATATTTCCCGGTCAGGTCCTTCGACACCGTGCAGATCAGCGTGACCTTCTTGTCGTCGCCGACCGCACCGATCACGACGACCGCGCTGCCGAGTTTGTCGCGCAGCTTCTCTGCGTACTCTCGCATCGACGCCGCGTCGCTCACGGGCGCGCGCACCGCGAGCACGCGTGCGTCACCGACTGTCTTCGCATCGGCCGTGGGATCGGCCGCACCTGCGCCACCCTCGGTCAGCTTTCGCTTCAAGTCCGAGATCTGCTTCTGCAGATCGCGCTGATCGTCGAGCACCTTTGCGACGCGCGTCGGCAACTCCGCCGGCGCGCTCTTCAACAACTCGCTCGCCTTGCGCACGCGGCCTTCGATTTCACGCAGATGCGCGAGCGCGTTCAATCCAGTCGCACCGACGATGCGCCGCGTCCCCTTCCCCACTGCTTCGTCCGCGCGAATGGTGAAGAGCCCGATGTCGCCCGTGCGCGCGACGTGCGTGCCGCCGCACAGTTCGATCGACTCGCGACCGATATGGAGCATGCGCACGACGTCGCCGTAGTTCTCTTCGAAGATCATCATCGCGCCCTTCTTGCGGGCGTCTTCCTGCGACGTGACATCGGTGCGCACTTCGACGTTCTCGAGCACTTCGCGGTTCACCAGGTCTTCGACCTTCGCGATCTCCTCGTCGGTCATCCCGCGATTGGTCGCGTAGTCGAAGCGGAGCACATCGGGACCCACCTTCGACCCGCGCTGCTCGACGTGCGACCCGAGCACTTTGCGCAGTGCCCAGTGGAGAAGGTGCGTCGCCGAGTGATTGCGTCGCGTCGCGCCGCGCGACTCGTGATCGACCTCGAGCGAGGCCTTCGCACCGACTTCGAGCGTGCCGTCGGTGACCTCGCCGAGATGCGAGACCACGCCGTCGTAGGGCTTCTGCGTGTCCTTCACGCGGAACGCCGATGTCCCCGCGCGAATCACGCCCACATCGCCGACCTGTCCGCCCGACTCGCCGTAGAACGGCGTCTTGCGGGTGATCACTTCGCCGCGCTCGCCCTTGCGAAGCGCGTTCACGAACTGGCCGTCTTTCAAGAGCAGCACGATCTCGTCGTCATCACGCTCGCGGTCGTATCCGGTGAAACCGACCGGGGTACCGAGCTTCTGCTTCGCCTCTTTGTAGAGATCCGCAGTGCCCGTCCCGATCGTGGCCTTGCCGCCGCGCGACTTCTCCGAGTGCTTCGCGCTCGCTTCGTCGTAGCCCTTGCGATCGATGGTGAACCCGCGCTCCTCGCCGATGACCTCGGTGAGATCGAGCGGGAATCCGTGCGTCGCATACAGCTCGAATGCGACGTCGCCGGGCATCACCTTCTGCCCGCCCTCTTCGCGATACCCACGGAAGTCGGCGATGAGCTTGAGCCCTTGCGGGATCTTCTCGCGGAAGGCGATCTCCTCGGCGCGCGCTTCGTTCGCGATGAACTCGCGACGCTGCACGAGGTCGGGATACTGCTTGCCGAGCATGTCGACGACCTTGAGCGCGACCTTGTCGAGAAACGGCTCCTGGATCCCGAGCTTCACGCCATGTCGCACGGCGCGGCGCATCACGCTTCGCAACGCACTCCCGCGGCCTTCGTTCGACGGCGTCACGCCTTCGCTGAGACACACCGCGGTCAGTCGCGCATGGTCGGCGATCACGCGCATCGAGACATCGTGTTCGCTTTCGCTGTGGCCGTACTTCTTCCCCGCGATGTCCGCCGCGAGATGGAGCAACGGGAGGAACACGTCGGTGTCGTAGTTGCTCGTGACGCCCTGGAGAACAGCGGTGAGACGTTCGAGCCCCATGCCGGTATCCACGCTCTGCGCGGGAAGCGGCGTGAGCCGGCCGCTCGCGTCGCGATCGAACTGCATGAACACGTTGTTCCAGATCTCGACCCAGCCCGTTCCATCCGGACGCGGCTCGTCACCGAAGGTCTTGGGATCGGGCGCGATGTCGCCCATGCAGTAGTGGATCTCGGTACACGGACCGCACGGACCCGTGTCGCCCATCTGCCAGAAGTTGTCTTTCTTCCCGAGACCGAAGATGCGGTCGTCGCCGAAGCCGGTGACCTCTTTCCAGATCGCGCGCGCTTCGTCGTCGGCGGGGAGGCCGTCTTCGCCGCCGAACACGGAGATCACGAGGCGCTCCGGCGGCAGCTTGTAGACCTTGGTGAGCAACTCCCACGCGTACGTGATCGCGTCGCGCTTGAAGTAGTCGCCGAACGAGAAGTTGCCGAGCATCTCGAAGAACGTGTGGTGGCGCGCGGTGCGGCCCACGTTCTCGAGGTCGTTGTGCTTGCCCGACATGCGGATGCACTTCTGTGCGGTGGTCGCGCGCTTGTCCTTGCCGGTGAAAACGTCTTTGAACTGCACCATTCCGGCGTTCGTGAAGAGCAGCGTGGCGTCGCCTTTCGGTACGACACCGGAGCTGGCAACCACTTCGTGGCCCTTGCTCTTGAAGAATTCGAGGAATGCAGAACGGATCTCTTCGGCTGAACGCATCGTGTTGGACATGGTGACTCCGCGCGCCTCGCGCCAGCGTTTCGCCGGCATTCCGCGAGGGGATCGGAACCCTACCAGCGCCACGCAGCGTGTGCATCGCTCGGATGAAGCGAACACCCCATCGGCACTGCGCGCGATCGCCCCGCGGCGCATCCATCGGGCGCGTCGCGCATCGCACCTCGTCCGGACGGCGGCCCGGGCTCAGCGCGCGGTCAGGATGCCGTACACGATCGACAGGTGGATTCGCGCGAAGTCATCGACGGAATCGCTGCCGGTGCCGATGTCGCTGCGGCCGGAAAACGCCGTGCGGTATCGCAGGAACGAGCCCGTGAGGCGAACTGCCAGGCCACTGAGCAACCCGTCGAGGCGGAACTGCAAGCCGGCCAGACCGCCGAGTCCCACGGTGGTGCCGGGGCTCTCTCCGAACGCCGCGCGCACTTCGGAGCCGATGGCGACGACGCGCAACTCGGTGCCGAACACGGCGCCGAACTCGAAGCCGCTCGATGCGTAGAGCGGCGCGATCCCCTCGGCGCTCGCGCGCACGCCGGTGTACGTGACAGGGGCCAGTTGCTGCTCGATCGGCAGCGCCATCGTGTTGATGCCGAACGAATGCGCGACGATGCCGACGTCCATGCGAAACAGTCCGCCGGCGGGTGGACGATACGCCGTCGAGATCCCGCCCCACGCTTCGATCATCGTCGTCGCCAGGCTCACGACGTTGCCGCTCGCGTCGATTCCGCGCGATGCGAGCGAGATCGGAAAGACGACGCCGCCCGAAGCGCCGATGCCGACGCGGTTGTGTCCGAAGCGGTAATAGAGCGCGGCCTCGGCCGTGCCTTCGATGAACCCGTTGTTCTCGTATCCGCGCGGCGAGAGATCGCCGAGAACGGGCATGCGCCACGCGCGCGTTCCCATTCCGCCGCCCGCGGTCACGTACGCGAGCGCGAGTCCGGGGGTGCGTGCGACCGGTGCCGTGTTCGCGGGCTGAGGCGGTTCGGTCGTCGTCGGTGCAGGCGACGGAGCGTTCGTAACGGGTGCCGTGCCGCGATCGACGTCGACGCGGATCCAGTTGCGGATCTGCGGCCAGATCTCGGGCTGCACCGTGGAGAGTTCTTCGAGACTGCGAAGCTCCCAAGACGTGGTGCCGAGGGTCGATCCATCGCGTCCGCGCAACACACGCACGCGCAGCAGCCACTCGCGACGGCCGCGGCGCGAAAGGTCGCCGACGACGGTGACGTCGAGACGCAACTCCCGCGCGACGCGTGCGATGTCGGACTCGTTCGTCGAGCCTTGCACGCCCAGACGCGTGGCCGCCGCGCCGAATGCAGCGTCGTTCACATACTCGATCTCACCTGCGTGCTCGGTGAGCGCCGACGCGACGATCTGCGACGCTTCGTCGACGTGCTGTCCGGTGAACGGCGCGATCGAAACGCGCGCTTGCGCCGCGGCGACGTTCGACGCGACCAGCACCGCTGCGCCCGCAATGTACCCGCGCCACGCTGCGATCATTCGCAGCGGACCGTAACAGAGCCGCGCGTGAGCCGTCACCGCCGTATTGCGCGCGACGCACGCGCGCGTGTTCTACCGCCGGCCGTTGTTCGTCCGGTTCGCTCAGCGCGTGCGCTTGCGAGCCGTCTTCTTCGTCGCGCCGACCTTCTTCGCGGCCGAACGCACCGCACGTTTGGCGCCGGTCACTGTCTTCTTCGCGGCCGAACGCACCGACTTGCGCGCGGTGGTCGCGAGCTTGAGGGGCGTCGAGGTCTTCTTCGCAGCGGTGCGCTTCGCCGTCCGTTTCGCGCCCGTCTTCTTCGCGGTCGCGCGCTTCGTGGTCGAACGCTTCGCGCTGGTCGAACCGCCCTTGCGCTGCGGGCCTGCGTCGGTGAGCCCGATCGCGGCGGCGACCTTGCGAGCGGCCTGCGACACGCGCGTCCCGAGCACGCCCGCTTCACGAGCGAACTCCGACATCACTTCACTGCCCTGGTGGGCCTTCGACTTACGAGCCATTTTCGTTCGCGATCCTTTCGATACCCACGCGACGTTCGCGCGGCACCGATGGGTCGAGAGCAAGCCCCGCGCCGCGAAGTGGCGCGCGAGTGCGCGCACGCGGCGCACGAAATCGCGCGACACCGAGTGCCTGTCAGTGATCGCGCGCGCTGTTCCGACGCGTTGCGTGCCACCCGGCCGATGGGTGCGCGCAAGAAGCCGTCACTGCGCGCGCGGCATCGAGCGGGCCCCGCGATGACTCACACGCGAGCATCGCAACGCGGGCACCCGCAAGGCGCGACGCGCTACGAACCGCTCTTCGCGATCTCACGCACGACGCGTTCGACGGCCGATTCATCCAGCCCCGTGAGCTGCACGCCGCCCGCCCCCGAAGGCGTCTGCACGCCGGGCCACGGTGTCGCGACGCCTCGCCGATTCGGTCGTTCCGGCGCCGTGCGAACGGACTCGGGCGCGATGGCGGCCGGGCACACGTAGCCGTTCGGCCCGTCGTCGCACAGACCGAAACACGTGAACGACCAGACGCGAACCGCCGCGGCGATCTCGGGGTCGGCCGCGCGCATTCCCTCGACGTGCGAAACGAGACGATCGCTCTCGTGAACGAGACCACAGCTCGGCCCGTCACACAGAAGCAGGTGAACGCGCGGAGGATTCGATGCGCTCATGCCGGAACGGAGACCTGCGCCTTGAGCTTTCGGCGATACCGCACGCGGCACGGCTGTCGTGGACCCACCAGGAGACGGTTGTAGTCGGGCTCGTAGTTCTTCTCGACGAGTTCGAACTCGAAGTCGCGAAGCAGCACGCTCCAGATCGCGCGCAGCTGCAACTGCGCGAACACGATCCCCATGCAACGGTGGCGACCAGCGCCGAATGCGATCCACCCCATCGGGTGCTTCTTGTCTTCTTCGCGCCCCGGGCCGAATCGATCCGGATCGAACATGTCGGGGTTCGGGAAGACATCGGCGATCCGATGCGCCGCCGCGGGCGAGGCCATGATCATCGTGCCGGCCGGCACTGTGTAGTTGTTGTATGCGAACTCGCGCATCACGCGACGCATCACGAGAATGATCGGCGGATAAAGCCGCAGAGTCTCTTTGACGACGCGCTCGAGTCCGTCCATCGCGCGCAAGTCGTCGAGACCGAGATTGCGACGATCGCCCATGATGCGCTGCTGTTCGGCGAGCAGACCGGGGAGATGCTGGCGATGCTGATTGAGGAGAATGCCGGTCCACGCGAACGTCACGCCGCTCGTGTGATGCCCCGCGAACATCACGGCCAGGAGCAGCCCCGCCATCTCGTCTTCGGTCAGCGCGCGACCGTCTGCGTAGCGAGCGTCCATCAGCGTCTGGAGGAAGTCGT
>CBIHQZ010000402.1:0-6400 GCA_966212315.1 uncultured Myxococcales bacterium | reverse complement strand
CTCGATCGGCATCGGCGAGATTCGCCGCTTCGAGCGCGATGCGCATCACGTCGAGACGCGGATACGTCGCGCGATCCACGACGGCCGGCGGCCACAACAGGGTCCCCACACCGACCGCTTCGCTGTTGCCCGGAAGCTGCGTGATGCTCACGACCTCGGGCTCGAGATTCCGCTCGATGTCGCGGAACGCGAGTTCGCGTGCACCGGTGGTCATGCCGCTGAACACGACGTCCTCGAACCGTCGCGGCGCGCGTCCTTGCGACACGGTCATGATCGCGCTCTCGTGCCGGTCGCCGACGGCGTATCCCCACGCGACGAAGCGCACTCCGCCGCGAGTGAGTCCCGACACGCGTCCTTCGATCGTTCCATCGAGCGTGAGCTGCTCCGCGATCTGACGGTCCGCGGCCACATCGTAGCCGGGCGAGGTGAGTCGATCTTCGGTGGGATTCGACATCGCGTCGGGACGGCGGCCCTGTTCGATCACCGCGGCGATGCGCGTGTTCGGGCCGTCGGTACGGAAGATCACCTGCGAGTCGACGATCGCTTCGGTGCGTCGCGCCGCAGCGGCAGCGGGTTTCGCGAGGCAGCGATCACCCGTCGTGCAATCGAGCGTCGCTTCGATCGCGTGCACGATGGTCATCGCGCTCGAGACGCGTCCGTTGTTCGGATCGAGTTCGGCGTGCAATTGCGCGGTGCGTTCGTACACGCCCGTCTGCCACGCGCGCAGCACCGGGATGCTCGAGCCCGATGGCAGCGCGAGCATCAGCGCGCGCGGACCGCCTTCGATGATCCGCCGATAGGTCGCTTCCGAATTGCGCGCACCGGGTTCGACTTCAGCCGAGGCCGCGGTGAGACGTCGTTGCAGTTCGGGCCGATCGTGGGCGCCCAGCAACGGGAGATCGCGCGCGGCGAGATCGAGCGCTTCGGGATCCGCGCCGCCGATGCGCGGCACCGGGAACTCGACGAGCACATCCGCGTTGGCCGGCATTTCGTCGGTCGCGATCGACGTCCCGACGAGATACACGAAGCCGTTCTCGATGGTGCCCGCGGTGAAGTGCACGCCGACGGGTGCACGGTGCACTCGATGCAGTTCGTTGCCGGTGCTCGAGTGCAACACGACCCACACGTCCGTGGACTCTTGCGGAGAGCCGGTCGCGAGCACCGCGACCCATTCGCCGTTGTAGTTCTCGGTGCAGACCGGCGCGAGGTGGAACGCGCGACCCGCGATGCTGTACCGCGCGAGTTCCTGCGACATCGCGGCGGTGCACTCGGCGGCTGCGTTGACCGAGGGCGGTTGCGTGGTCAGATCGCGACGAAGGTGCGCAAGTCCCGCAGCGCCACCCGGCCCGGTCGATTCACTCGACGATGTCGATGCGTTCGACCCCGTCGTTTGCGCATTGCCGTTGCTGTGAAGCGTCGGCTGCGGTCGGGGCGGGGCGGGGGGCGGACCACAGGCGACGAGCGATGTCGCGGCGAGTGTCAACGCAGTGCGGCAGAGGGAAGCTCCCATCGGACTTGCGAAGGTATCACGGGGCGATCGGCACCGAGGAAGGATCGAAACGACCGTCGCGGTCTCGTTCAGAACAGCGAGTAAACGAATGGGGCGAGGGGCGCGATGGTGTTGATCACCCAGAGAAACAGCGCGCCCACGAGGAGGAAGCCGACGAACGGAACGAACATTCCGAGTCGGTGCTGTCGCAGCATGCGAAACGTGGCCAGTGTCGTCTTCGACGTGACCACGAGCGGGGCGAAGATCGAACGCGATCGGCTCATTGCTTCCACACCACGGTGTTGTTGAGAACCAGCGCATCCATGTCGGTGCGCGCGAACATCACGAGCGCTTCGACGCCGTTGGACACGATCGGATATCCGCTCGCGTTGAACGACGTGTTGAGCAACACGCCCACTCCCGTCGCCTGCCCGACGGTTCGCAGCAGCGCGTGGTAGCGAGGGTTGTCCTCGGGGAAACACACCTGCGCACGCGTGGTGCGGTCGATGTGCAGCGCGGCGCTGACCTTGTCCTGCATCGCGGATTTCACCGGCAGCGCGAACTGCATCCAGCGGTTGAAGCCCACGTGAGCTTGCGGAATGTCGAGAACGCGCGGCGCATCTTCCGACGTGATGGAAAACGCGTACGGGCGATACAGCGCGCGGTCTTTCACCGAGCGGCTCAGACGCAGCGCGAGTTCGGTGTCGTCGGGGCGAATGAGGATCGAGCGGTTGCCGAGCGCACGCGGTCCGATCTCCGCGCGGCCCTGGCACCAGCCGACGATCTGGCGGTCGACGAGTCGTCGTGTGACCTCGGCGACCAGATCTTCTTCGCGCGAGAACGTCTGGTGCTTCCAGCGCACGCCCTTCGCCTGCGAGAGACCGCGCTTCAGGTACTGCCGCACGTGATCGGGATTCACGTGCTCGAGCATGCGAACGTCGTCGGCTTCGTCGAACGCCGCGCCGAGATACGGGCTGTAGCGCAGCGATTCCGGCGCGTACGACGCGTTCGTCGCCGCGTAGCAGAGGGCGGTCCCGACGCTCGTTCCACCGTCACCCGGGTCGGGCGGGATGTAGATGTTCTCGAAGAGACCCTGCGCGGCGATCTTGTTGTTGGCGACGCAGTTGAGGCTCACGCCGCCTGCGTAGCAAAGGTTCTTCGACGGGAACGCGGCGTGGAGCTTTTCGCACAGCTTCAAGATGCGTTCTTCGAGAACCAGCTGAACGCTCGCCGCGACGTCGGCGAAGCGCTGCGCCTCGTCCGAGATCTCCGCGGGCTCGCCGAAGCATCGCTGCGGGAGTTTGAACTTCGGTGTGCGCGCGGGACCGAATGCTTCGATGAACTTCTCGGTGACGGCGCCGCGGTAGAAGTTCGTGAAGTAGAAGTAGCGCTGGTCGACTTCGTACGTGCCGTCGTCGAGCGGCGCGATGATCTCGCGGACCTTGTCGGCGAAGCGCGGCTTTCCGAACGCCGCCAGCGCCATCGTGCTGCACTCGCTGTCGTTCGGATTGAAGCCGAGATACGCGGTGAACGCCGAGTACACGAGTCCGAGCGAGTTCGGGAACGCGATCTCCATGATGCGCTCGACGCTCGGTTTGCCGTCGACCCACGTCCCCTTGAACATCGCCGTGCACGCCCAGTCGCCCACCGCGTCGACGATGAGAATCGCCGCGTCGTGGAAGCCCGAGCCGATGAACGCCTGCACGCCGTGGCTGTAGTGATGGCTCAGATAGCTGATGCGCTCGGGTCCGACGTCGAGTCGCGACGACAGCGTGTTGAGCGACCAGAGTTTGCGTCCGAGCCACGCCTTCATGCTGTTGACGAACTCGCGGCGCGACGACGGGAACGGGGCGAGCGACGCGGTCAGCACGCGTGAGAACTTCGCGTGCGGGTCTTCGTGGAAGACCACCTGGTCGAGATCGCCTGCCTTCAACCCCGCGCTCTCGAGGCAGTGCTCGATCGCGAACGTCGGGAAGTTCGCGTCGTGTTTCTGGCGCGTGAACCGTTCTTCGGCCGACGCGGCGACGATCTTGCCGTCCGCGAAGAGGCACGCCGAAGCGTCGTGGTAGCCGTACGAAACGCCGAGAACTTTCATCCCTAGAGTCTCTTCATCTGATTGTTGTCGAACTCGACCAAGCGGCTCTGAAGCTTGCGGCGAGCGACGAGGAACATCAGCGGCCCGACCACGAAGTACACGAGGCTCAAGAGCGCCGTCGCGAGCGTGTCCACCACCCGCTTGCCGCTTCGCAGCCACGCCTCCCACGCACGCGAGAGACGCACGCGCAGGTACTCCTTGCGAATGTCGCCCTCGGTCGCGCCGAGTTTCACCAGCACGTCGTGCGTGAGATCGACGTGACCTTCTTCGTCGCGAACGATCTTGCCCAGCGCGGCCTTCAGCGGGCCCTCGGCAAGTTCCCCTTCGAGCAGGCGGAAGCGCGTCGTCGCGTCTTCTTCACCGACGTGCACGTACGCGAAGATCTTCCACGCGGGCGCGTTCGGTTCGTAGAGGTCACTGCGTTCGTACGTAGCCGGCGAGAGCGATCGTTCGCTGTAGGCGCCGTACGTGTGCGCGAACTCTTCGGCGTGCGATTCCTCTTCGAGGCTGTGTGAGAAAAGCACCGCTTTCAGCTTCGGATCGCTGAGCCGCTTGATGCCGCGATGCAGGTGCCACACGCCGTCCGCCTCGGTGGCTTGGAACGCGCGTATCGCCTCGGCTTGCTTGCCGGGCAGCTTCCACCCCACGGCGACCGCTAATTTGATCCGCAATTTCTCGACGATTCGAACCATGCAGCGGCGGCCTCCGTGAGCGGACTTCGGGCAGCGAGAGTGTACAACGATCGAGGCTCCGCGCTCGATCCGTCGCTACGGACTCGGCGGTGAAGCGATCAGCGCCCGCACGGCGGTGGCGATCGTGTCGCCGATACGGCGGTGGCCCGCCTGGTTCGGGTGGCAGATGTCGTACCGCTGGCCCGGCTTTTCGTAGCGCGAGGCGGGCTCACCACGAAACGCGTCGGCCACCCGAATTGCGGGCAAACCCGATTGCCGGGCGGTACCGACGACCTGGTCGTAGATGCCGGTACAGACGGGGTCGTCGAACCGCTCGACGACGGGAAGCACCGCGACGAGCGTGCGGAAGTGATGCAGCTGAGCAAGAAGCGCGAGCCGCTCGAACGAGTTCCGCACGATGAGTTCGTAGGAATAGTTCTGGAAAAAGGGGGCGAACGTCGAACAAAGGCTCCCCGTCTCGAGATAGGCGACGAGCGGGAGGAACCGGAACGCATAGAAGCTGTTGCCGATGCGACGATACGAGCCGTCCTGGATCGCGGCCGCCGTGAGCATGAATGCCTCGATCACGAGATCAGGCTCGTACTGCAGCCCCACGTGTTCCAGCAGACGGACCTGCTGCACCACGTTGTAGCCCTCGCACGACACGTTGATCACTTCGACGCGCTTGCCCGGCACGAGGTCCGCCAGTTGTGATTCGAGACGGCGGAAGAAGCGTTCTTGGAAGGGAATCGCGCCGTCGTTGGCGATCGAGCCGGTGAGCACGACGATGCGGTAGACGTCGGGCGGCTTCGGGATCGCGTGCTCGACGTCCATCAAGCCGAGATGGTTGACGGTGACGACGGGTCCGTTGTGCGAATGGATCTCTGCGCCGGGACGATACTGATAGCGCTGCAGGATGTCGGCGGTGCGCATCACGCGGTCGACGCCGTTCTCGCGGAAACGCGAATGCATCTCGAGCACCAGGAGTGCGGCGACGAGCGCGAGGGCGGCGCTGCGGAGCGCGCGGCGGATCCAGCTTCGCGGGATGAACGCGGTCGCGACGAACAGCGCGATCAGACCGAGCGCCAGCGGTCGGAACGGATCAGGCAGATAGAAGTCCGGGTCCTTGGAGAGAGCCGCCCAGGACTCGATCGCGACGACCGCCACGAGCAGCGTCACGATCGTTCGCGTACCGAAGTGCCAACGCCGCCGCCGCGGACCGGGCGACGGCGAAGATGTCGTCACCGGACGATCGACATCCCCTGATTCAGTGGCCATCGCCGCCGAGGGCCGCTTGCATGCGCGCGACGGCCAGCGGGCAACGCGCACTCGTCGTCGCCGGTATCTCGATTGCCTGATTGGTCGATCCGATGGGCGTGCCGCCGCATCCGCGTCGCGTGACGAGGACGGGCGGCAGGTCGCTCTGGCCGGCACCGAGGCGAATCATGATGCGCTCGAACCTCGTCTCGACGCCGAGGACCGAGCAGTCCGAGCCACGCAGCGCGGGCACCACGCGATCGAACGCGGCCCGCGTCTCGTCCTCGCCGATCACACACGCCGCCCGCTCACCCGGCCGGGGCGAAGTGTATCGGTGGTGGCGATGTCGCCACATGACGACGCCGCCGATCGCGGACACGACCACGATCAACGAAAGCGCGACTCCGACGAGAGTCCGCCGTGATCGCGTCGAGGCAGCTTTCGGAACGGGGTCTGGTGCAGGCGGTTCGGCGGTTGTCACGAAGGTCGACGCGAGCCTGCCACGGTCGCCGGATGCCCACCAGAAGCGATCTCCGCGCAATGCACGGAGCGATTGAATTGGTCTGCATCCGCCGGTCGAGTGAGACTCCCGGCGAATGACGGAAGACAAACGCTCGTCGCCGCCGCGACGATACGAGTGGTCCCCGCGCCGCATCGACGGGCCCGGAATCGCACTGAGTGCGGCGATTGCGGTCGTTGCGGAGATCGTCTGCCTCCGACAGCATGACGACGCGATCGTCTCGCCGGTCTTCGTGGCGTTGTTGCTCGGTTCACTGCTCGCGAATACGGGACTTCGCAGCGGTCTTGCCGGTTCCCCGAAACCGGATCCCGGCGACGCCGATGTATTCGAGCCCGGCCTCAAGTACGTCGGCACGTGGGTGCTGCGGG
>CBIHQZ010000401.1:0-6403 GCA_966212315.1 uncultured Myxococcales bacterium | reverse complement strand
ACTGCACGTTGCCCATCGAAAATTGCTCTCCTGCTCGGGCGTGATGTTGCCCGCGGGGGGGCGACCGTTATGGGGCGAAGTGCCTTCGATCGCAAGGCGGGACGACGTCCGAACGGGTTCGTGGAGATTGCGTCGCGGTCCTCGCGGTGACGGTGCATAACCGATGCGTCATGCCGTTCGAGCGTGTGCAGGTCGAGAACGTCACCAAGGTGTACGGCGCAACGCGCGCGCTGTCGGGCGTGTCACTGGCGTTCGACGCAGGCACCGTCACCACGCTCGAAGGACCCAACGGCGCGGGAAAAACCACGCTGCTCGGCATCCTCGCGACGCTCGCGCGACCCACGACCGGCACGGTGAAGTACGGCGAACTCGACGCGCGCGCCGACGTCGATCTGATTCGACCGGCCATCGGACTCGTGGCGCACGAAGCGCTGGTGTATCCGGATCTCTCGGCGCGTGAATCGCTGCGGCTGTTCGGCAAGCTGTACGAGATCGATCACCGCGAAGAACGCGTGTCGCGTGCACTCCAAGAAGGCGGGCTCACGGAGGTCGCGGACCGGCCGGCGCGCACGTTCTCGCGCGGACAGCTGCAACGCCTCGCGCTCGCGCGGGCACAACTGCACGCACCGAAGCTGATGCTCTTCGACGAACCGACCACCGGTCTCGATGTCGCGAGCACCGAGCGCGTGATCGCCGCGATCGAGACTGCGCGCGCGCGCAAGAAGATCGTGGTGGTGATCACCCACGACCGCGCGGTGGCGGAGCGGGTGGCGACCCGACGCGTGACCATCGAACGGGGCCGCATCGTGACACCCGGCAGCTGACTGCCATCGCGACGCCCATCGACGCGCGCATCGGAGCGCCTACGCTCGTGACGATGAAGCTGCGCTCGAAGCTGCGAGTCGACCCCGACAAGTTCCGCCTCGCCGACTGCGATCCCGACGACACAGGTTCGTACGACAAGAAGGCCGCGCTACGTGTGCAGGCGAAGAACGTGCTCGAACTCGAATCGCTTCAAGAGCGCTTGTTCGCCGAGTCCCAGCGCGCGCTGCTGCTCGTGTTGCAGTCCACCGACACGGGCGGAAAGGACGGCACGATCAAGCACGTGCTCTCGGGGGTGAATCCGCAGGGCGTCGACGTGCATTCGTTCAAAGCACCCAACGACGAGGCGTTGAAGCACGGCTATCTCTGGCGCATCCACCGCGTGCTTCCGGAGCGCGGACGCATCGGGATCTTCAATCGCTCGTACTACGAGGAGGTGCTGGTGGTGCGTGTGCATCCCGAGCTGTTGAAAGAGCAGCACTCGATTCCGGGCGTCGACACGTCGCATCCGTGGCGGCAGCGCTACGAGGACATCGTGAACTTCGAGCGCTACCTCGAGAACAATGGCACGCGGGTAGTGAAAGTGTTCCTGCACATCTCGAAAGAAGAGCAGCGCAAGCGGCTGCTGGCGCGTCTCGACGATCCCAGCAAGCACTGGAAGTTCTCACCCGACGACGTGCGCGAGCGAACGCATTGGTCGGACTACCAGCACGCGTTCGAGCGCATGCTGCAGGCCACCAGCAGCGACCATGCGCCGTGGTACGTGGTCCCCGCGAATCACAAGTGGTTCGCGCACGCGGCCGTGTCGACCATCCTCGTCGAAGAGCTGAAGGCCCTCGATCCGAAGTACCCGCACGTCCCGAAGTCGTTGCGCGACGACCTTGCCGCGGCGCGAAAGAAGCTGCGCGCGGAGAAGTAGTCGGACACTGCGCCGGTGCGGATGCCGCGTGCACACCGTGTGATGCGGCGCGCGCGGTGCAGCGCTCGTGGGCGGGGGTTGATGCGATGTCCAAACGAGCGCGCCGCGGCCGGGCGACGGCCGAGCTGATCTTGCGGAACGGTGTCGTCAAGCTCGATGCCGCTGCAACGCACCATCCGAACGCGGTCGCACTGCGCGGCGGACGGGTGATGGCTTCTGGCGACGATGCAGTGGTGATGCGGCATCGCGGGCCCCGCACGCGTGTCATCGATCTTCACGGGCGAGCGATTGCACCGCGCACGTCGAACACGCAGATCGTGCGAGTGCTCGACCCGACGGTGTCGCGAGAAGAACGGAGCACACTGCCCGGACTCGGGCCGCCGCCGAACGATCGTGAGGAAGTCTATGCGCGTGCGGCGCTGCTGAGGCGTTTGCGCGCGATGGAGTCGTGACGGAGTGGAAGCGGAATGAGTGGAGGAGTGCGTGCTCTGAAGAGGAGTGGGTAATTGGCCTCATGATGAGCTCGTCGAACCATGGAGACGCGCGAACGCGTTGCGTGCTTCGACTGCGTGCCTCGCAGACTTCTCTACAGCGGGATGTTCCCGTGCTTGCGGGGCGGGTTGCTCTGGCGCTTGTCTTTCAGCAGGTCAAGCGCCTTCGCCACACGCACGCGCGTCATGCGCGGGAAGATCACTTCGTCGATGAAGCCGAGTTCCGCCGCCTTGAACGGGTTCGCGAACTTCGCCTTGTAGTCCTCGACGAACGCCGCCTTCGTTGCGACCGGGTCTTTCGAGGCGTCGATCTCTTTGCGATGGATGATGTTCACCGCGCCGTCGGGACCCATCACCGCGATCTCGGCGGTCGGGTAGGCGAAGTTCATGTCCGCGCGAATGTGCTTCGAAGCCATCACGTCGTACGCGCCGCCGTAGGCCTTGCGGGTGATCACCGTGATCTTCGGAACCGTCGCCTCGGTGAATGCGTACAGAAGCTTCGCGCCATGCGTGATGATCCCGCCGTACTCCTGGTCGACACCCGGCAAGAAGCCCGGCACGTCGACGAAGGTCACCAGCGGGATGTTGAAGCAGTCGCAGAAGCGCACGAAACGGGCGGCTTTCACGCTTGCGCCGATGTCGAGGCAACCCGCGAGCACGGCCGGGTTGTTGGCCACGATGCCCACGCTGCGACCACCGATGCGCGCGAAGCCGCACACCATGTTCATCGCGTACTGCGCGTGCACTTCGAGGAACTTGCCGTGGTCGACGACCGCGGAGATCACTTCCTTGATGTCGTAGGGGCGGTTCGACTCGATCGGGATCAGTGAATCGAGCGCGGTTGCTTCGCGGTCGATCGGGTCGTCGGACTTCACCACCGGCGGGTCTTCGGTGTTGTTGCTCGGCAGGTACGACATCAGTTCGCGCACCGTGTGAATCGCCGCGCGATCGTCGGGTGCCGCGAAGTGCGCGACACCGGACTTCGCGTTGTGCGCGGTCGCGCCGCCGAGTTCTTCCTTGGTCACTTCCTCGTGCGTCACCGTCTTGATGACGTCGGGGCCGGTGATGAACATGTAGCTCGTGCCCTCGACCATCAGGATGAAGTCCGTCATCGCGGGCGAGTAAACGGCGCCGCCCGCGCACGGACCCATGATGGCGCTGATCTGCGGGATCACGCCCGATGCGAGCACGTTGCGCTGGAAGATGTCCGCGTAGCCCGCGAGCGACTCGACGCCTTCTTGAATGCGCGCACCGCCCGAGTCGTTGAGACCGATGACCGGTGCGCCGACCTTCATCGCAAGGTCCATCACCTTGCAGATCTTCGACGCGTACGCGCTCGAGAGCGATCCGCCGAACACCGTGAAGTCCTGCGCGAAGACGAACACCTTGCGGCCGTCGATGGTGCCGTAGCCGGTGACCACCCCGTCGCCGGGGATCTTTTGCTTCTCCATCCCGAAGTCGGTGCAGCGATGGGTGACGAGCCGGTCGATCTCGACGAACGAACCGGGATCGAGCATCAGGTCGATGCGTTCGCGCGCGCTGAGCTTTCCCGCTGCGTGTTGCTTCTCGACGCGTTCTTTGCCACCGCCGGCGAGAGCCCGCGCGTTCAGGTCCTCGAGCCGCTTCATCACGTCTTCGCGATTCGCCATACGCGAGCGGTTATCACGGCGCGGGGCGCGCTGGGTAGTGCGGCGTCACACGCCCTGTTCGCCGAGTCCCTTCGCGAGCACCTGGATCTGCGCGCGGCGTACGCGATCGACCGCGAGGGCGGGCATCGTCACGGTCGGTGTATTGAGCTTCGCGAGGCGGATCATCATTGCCTGCTGGATGTCCTCGCGCGCGACGCGATTGCGTACGGCCTTGCCGATCGGCGCGAACGCGGGGACATCGTCGAGCGCGTCTGCCGCCTTGCGGGCCGCGTCGTGCCGCGCTTCGAAAAGGGGCGGAAGCACCTGGTTCACGACCATCGCGGCAACCGGCATCCCGAGATTCCCGCGCAGGGTCGCCACGAGTTCCTCGGTTTCGGCAGTGGGCATCTCTTCGGGCAGTGTCACCACCACGATGCCCGCGCGTTTCGGATCCCGCAGCAGCGCGAGGCCTTCTTCCGCTTCGCGGCGGAGCAGTCCGGGCGGTGCGACGTCGCAGATGACCTGCGGCACGCGCAGCATCGCGAGACCGTGTCCGGTCGCCGGCGCGTCGAGAATCACCAGGTCGTACTTCGGCGTGTTCCCTTCCATCTCTTTCACATGGAAGAGCGCCTTGCCGAGCATCGCCCACGCGTCCATGCCGGGAACCGCGCGAAGGAAGCCCTTCACCACGCGGTTGTCCATCACGGCTTTGTAGAGCGCGCGAACCTTCAACACCATCATCCCGTACTCTTCGAGACAGGCGTCGGGCTCCATGTTCACCGCGTCGATGGAGGCGAGTACGTTCTTCACGTCGGTGCCGACGTATTCGGTCTCGAGCATCGCGGAGAGACGCTCTTTCGCCTGCGCCATCGCGACGAGCACTCGCTTGCCACGCGACGCTGCGAGGATCGCGAGCGCGCAGGCCACGGTGGTCTTGCCGGTGCCGCCTTTGCCGATCACCGCGAGGAAACGGTGCTGGAGCAGGGTGTCGATCATGTACGACGGCACATAGAGCGCCGCTGGCGGGGAATCAAGCGCGATGGCGCGCTGCGCGGCGTCGTCGCACCGCGCCAATAAGTCCAGCGATCGCGGCGAGACCGAACGTCGCCTCGCGCCACGATGACCGCGGCGCAGCACTTCCCACGCGATTGACGCTGCACGCGACGCCGTTGCCGCTCGAACCGACCGTGACCTGCGCCGGGCAGGTGGGCTCGGGGCGGGTGCCGATCTCGATCTGGGTGCGCAGCGTGTTCGACACGGCTGCGTTGCGCGTGGATGCCTGCAGCACGAGGTCGCCGTCGAGAAACCGCGCCGCGAGGTCGGCGCGCATCCGGGTGATCCAGGTCGAGGGATCCGACGCGCGCGCGAGGGCCCAGTCGTTCATCGATGCCGCACTCTGCGCGCTCGAGAACGACACCGCACTGTTCGCGGCCTCGGTGATCCAGACCCTGCCGTTCGCGGTGTTACGGACGGTGGCATTGAAGACGTCGCCGTAGTTGCTGCTCGAAGTGTCCCAGTTCCACGCGAGCTGCGAAGCGTCGATGGTCGCGTTCGCGTAGTTCATCGCTTCCGTTCGTCCGGTGCCGAAGACCCACAGCGTGATGCCGACCTTGTCGCTTACGCCCGCAGAGACCATCCGCAGCGGCAGCGTCATGTTCGGCGTCGCGTAGTGAATGCGAATCGGCTGCATCGCCTGCACGGTTTCCGCGGGCGCGAGTCGCAGCGCGACGAAGTCCATGTGGCGATCGACGTAGAACTGGATCGTCGGCTGGATGCTGCTCGGAATCGAGTAGTGGTGCTCTTGCAGCCACGTCGTGAGCGACATCGCGTCGGTGCTTCGCAGCGTGACGGTCTCGTAAGGACCGACCGTCGCCATGTGGATCACCGTCACGCCCGGATTGGTCTGCTCGGCGCCGTCCGCGGAACTCGGCGCGCCGCGCGCCGCGAACCCACCGAAGAAGCCGCCGCCGCAGGTGGTACGCAGGACGGGGCCTTGCACTCGTACGTCGGTGGCCGCGGCGAGCTCGTCGAAGAACTCCGCCGACGCCACCTGCACTTCCACTTCGCCCGACACCGGCAGCACCCACGCGAAGTCCTGCGGACTGCCGGTGAAGCGGATCTGGTCCCAGAGGTAGGCGTCGTCCGCGGTGATCGACATCGCCATGCGGTGATCGGTTACGACCTGCACGGATTCCGACGGCGCGAAGCACCCGCCGCATGCGCGCGCATCGCGGGGCTGGAGCAGCAGCGCGGCGCCCGCGATGGCGAAAGCAGCGGTGGCAATCGTGCGGGCAGTGGCATGGGTCGAGTGGCGCATGGCGATCGTTCCTCGCAGGCGAGTGTGACGTGACATCAGCGGTTCTTCGAGCGGCGTTGCACGCGGCGAGTGACGAAGATTGCGAGCGCACTCGCAAACGCGCCAAGGATCATGCGTCCCGGCCGGCGCAGCATCGATTCGTGGGCGGGGAACATCACGATGCTGGCGCAGCGCGCGACAGGCTCGGTGCCGGTGCTGCGCGTCGCGCGGATCACGTTGCTCACGG
>CBIHQZ010000400.1:0-6410 GCA_966212315.1 uncultured Myxococcales bacterium | reverse complement strand
TGCCGTTCGTCCAATTGCGGGCATGTGTGAAGCAATGAAGCGCGCAACGTTCGTATTCATCTGTTTGTCGTTCGCGGTTTCCGAGTGTGCCGTCGGCGAAGAAGGCATCGATGCCAGTGATGCGATGCGTATCGACGCAACGGACGCACCCGACATCGCGATCGACACAGGCGCAGACATCGCCGTGGACGCCGGGCCGGTCGGCGACGCGTTGCCTGCGCACGCGGTCATGTTCTTCTCGACGAACGCCTGCCCGCGCGGATGGTCGTCTTTCGCACTCGCGGCGGGCCGATTCGCGATGCCCACGTTTCGCGCGCAGACGCAGGGCACGCGTGGGATGCCGCTCGCACCCGGCGAGGATCGAACACACGCGCACACTGCATCGGTGCCGTTCACGGTCGCGGCGGTGAGTTTCGCGGGGGCTGGCGGTGGCAACAACGGCATCGGAGCCGCAACGAGCGTGTCGGTGCCGCTCGCGCTGGGCGCGGCGTCC
Organism: uncultured Myxococcales bacterium; assembly: GCA_966212315.1. Taxonomy (GTDB): domain Bacteria; phylum Myxococcota_A; class Polyangia; order Polyangiales; genus CBIHQZ01. Next base: position 5,917 of record CBIHQZ010000400.1, on the reverse strand, counting down.
ACCGGTGTTCCGTACGTGCAATTGCTCGCGTGCGAGAAGAACGACGCAGCGGTGTCGCACGCGGTGCCGCTCCCCGCAGGGATGCGAATGTTCGTGAATGCATCCACCTGCCCGACGGGTTTCACGCAGCCGCTCGAGTCGCAAGGCCGGATGCCGATCGGACTTCCGGCCGGCGGAATGAACGGCGCGACGTGGGGAGGCGCGCCGGTCGGCTCCAGCGATTCGATCCGCCATCATCACGTGACGAATGCGGCGCTGATGACTCATCCGTTCGGCATCGCGCTCGCGAGTGGTTGCTGCGGTAACGGCTACGCGCGCAACGATTCGTACACCGCCACCGCGACGTCAGATCTCGTCGATGCCGACCTGCCGACGGTGCATCTGCTCGAGTGCGAGAAGAACTGAAGTCGCTTCACTCACCCGAGATCGCATCGGGCATCGGCGGCAGGCCGTCGACGCCGAGCGGGTGGAAGCGAACATCGTGGGTTCGGGCGATCAGGTTCATCAGCGGATCGTTGTGCATTCGCGTGGTGATCCGCTCGGCTTGTGCGCGGTCGTGTCCGAGCATCACGAAGTCGCGCAGACCGAGATTTCGCACCGCGAAGAAGAAGCCGGCGATCGTGTACGGACCGAACAGCGTGCGCGGGAGATCGAACGAGCGGCTCGCGAACGCGAACACGGTGTTGGGGCTGTATGTCTGCGAATCACGTCCCTGCAACCGCGCGTATTCCATCGCCGCGATGTTGCGGGCACCGCGCACGTTGCCCATCGAGAACAGTCCGCACGAGGGTGACTGCTTGGCCGTGCGCTCGAGCACCTCGGGATCGTCGGGCGCGATGTTCGCCATGCGACGGCGGATCTCCGCGTACATCTCGTCCCAGAATGTCGTCAGGCGCTCCTCACCGTCGACGCGGTAGTAGACGTTCTCGGCGTAGTCCTGGATCCCGGCGGTCACGTGGATCGGTACGCTGCGGAGCGTTCGGCTCGCGTCGATTGCTTCCTGCAGGATGACTTTCTGCCGACGCGGATGCGCGCGCAGATCGTCGATGCTCTGGATCCAGTCACCGGCCATGAATCCCGTGTGCGCGTATCGATCACGAAGCAGCGCGCGAATCGCGTCTTCCGAGTCGATCGTGAGCGGTCGGCCCGCGACGTCGATGGTGGGGCGCTGGTCGAGGATCAACTTCTCGAGTTCGATCGCGAGGGCCGTCGCCCCCAGCATGCCGCAGTTGTATGTCGCACTCGGATTCACGACGAGACGATGCAGTGTTCCATCCGCGCCGCCGCTCGGTGAATGGCCGACGTCCCCGTGCGTCTGGATGTGGACGTAGTAATCGGGCGGGCCGACGCGCGGGAACTGCTGGCGTTCGGCGGCATCGACGATGCGTCGCAGGTCTTCGATGGCGTCGTACGTGATGAACGACCCCGGCGTGCGGACCGAGTGCAACTCGACGAGGATTCCGCGCTCGAGAAACGCGGCTTTCGTAGCGGCGACGGATTCGACGAACACGTGTCCGATGTCGCGTGCGTCGGAACAACCGATGAGGATGTGAACCTCGCGGCGTAGCGTGGAAGGCGTTGTCATCGCGCGCGACTGTACTGTTCTCGTCGGGAATTTCACGCATCCCGTGCCGAGTCATCGCGTCCATCGAACGCGCGTCACCTCGCGCGACGCCACCAGCATCGGAGACGCGCCGATGTTCGACGCGCAACGCAGATCGAATCGCCTGCAGACGTCAAGCGCGCCGTGCGGCTCCGAACGTCGCGGAATTCTCGCCACACGCGAAGAAGCGCTGGCCGCTCGCGGCGAGGGCTTGAAGCGGATCCATGCGAGCCGATATCGTGTGCGCCGTCTGATCCACGGCGGCGACGTGGGGAACTGAAGGACGACAGTGGCAGATACCGCGTCTTCGAGTGAACTGTTGCGGTCGCTTCTCGCACTGGCGGAGAAGAAGACTGCGCGCCGTACGGGCGAGCACCGGCTCCCGTCGCCTGAAGTCATCGAACAGGAACTGAAGCGTCGCGCAGCCGCGGCCAAAGTCGCTCCCACGCCTCCCGAGGCGCCCGCGGCTCCGCCCGAGATGCCGACCGTGCCGCCGCGTCGGAGCGCCGACGGGATGTCGCTCGCCGAGGTTCAGTACCGCGTCCTGGTGCAGACCCGCAGCACACCCGACGCTGCCAACAGCGTGGTCGATCTTCTCTGCCTCGTGGCGCAGGCAGACGGTGTCATCAACGAAGCAGAGCGCGAAGCGCTGGCGGTGGTGCTCAAGGCGTTGATGGGGACGCATCTGCACGAAGCAGTCGTGAAGCACTTGATCCGATCGAGCCTGCGCGAGATCGCCTCGCAGGGTGTCGACAAGAAGATCGCGACCATCGGCGCCACGCTGCTCACCTGCCAACTCGCCGAAGACGGGCTCGTCCTCGCGATGATGATCGCCTACACCGGCGATGGGCTCACGGCGCCCGAGCGCGCCATTCTCAAGAAGCTCGCGGCGAGCCTGCGGATCGCGCCCGAACGACTCGATGCACTCGTCGATCGCGTGCGCGCCGAGATGATGCCGGCGTAGTTCGCCAGGGGAGTTCTTCGGCGACACGGCGTAAGCTCCGACCGAGGAAACGACACCGTGCTGACCCTTGCAGCGTTCGATCTGGCAGTCGCGCAGCCCACGACCTCGCGTGTCGAAGCATCGCGCACCGCGCGCGCCGAGACGCACCAACCAGCGCGCACGGAACTGCCACCGGCGCGCGGTGAACTCAACGTCGGCGTCGGCGCGGAATTCGGCGCGAGCAACTGGTCGGGCGATCCGCTCGCGTACGGCGGCATCACGCTCGGCTTCCGACTCTTTCGCATCATCACGCCGTACGTCGGCGGCGCGCTCGGCTACGCCCGTGTCGACGAACGATTGCTCACGCGGATCACGGTCGGCCTCGATCTCGGCTACACGTTTGCGCGTCGCGTTCGTCCGCACATCCACGGCGCGTTCGTTCACCAGCACGAAGAGTCGCTCGCCGCGGTCGCACAGGAACCGTTCGGCGCGGTGCTCGGCATCGGCTCGGGCATCCGTCATCGGGCGGGCGTTCACAGCGGGCTCGGCGTCGACATCCGATTGCTCACTCGCGGCGCAGTCGAACTGAGCGCCGGGCCGGATTTCAGTTTCACCTACCTCACGTATTCGAGCGGTCCCACCTGGTACTGGGTCGGCGGCGTTCATCTCACCGCCAACGTGCGGCTCTTCTGAGGCGCGATGAGAATCCCCGGACTGATCGCAATGGCTGCTCTCGTCGCGCTCTCGACCGCGTCGTGCGGCTTCGAGACGATCGAACATCGTCAGTGCCCCACCGGCGGAACGACGGTCACCTACGACAATTTCGGGCGGCAGTTCATGGACGACTACTGTCAGAGTTGTCACGGTTCGACGTCGACGAATCGCCAGGGCGCACCGGGCGAGTTCATCTTCGACACGCGCGCACAAGTGCAGCACTGGGCGGCGCGGATCTACGCGCGCTCGGCGGCCGGCAACGATTCGATGCCCCCCGGTCCGGTCGATCCGTCCCGCGAAGATCGCGATCGACTCGCCGACTGGCTCGCGTGCGGCGCGCCGTGAATCGCTGACACAACGCGTGCTTTACACGTCGCGTGCTCCGTGAGCACTGTCGACCGATGGATCGCACAACAAAATCTCTCTTTGCTCTTTCGATCGGTGCCGCGGTGATGCAACTCGCGAGCGCCGCACAAGCGACGACCCTGACCGTCGGGGCCGGCATGATGTATCCCACCCCGAGCGCCGCGGCAGCGGCCGCACAGGACGGCGATGTGATCGAGATCTCGCCCGGCACGTATCGCGACTACGCGACGTGGCGTGCGAACAACCTCACCATTCGCGGTGTCGGCGGCACGCGCGCGCATCTCGACGCGACCGGGCTCACGATCTCGAACGGCAAGGGCATCATGGTCATCCAGGGGATGAACACGACCGTCGAGAACATCGAGTTCACCGGCGCGAGCGTGCCCGATGCGAACGGCGCAGGCATTCGTCAGGAGGGCCCCGGGCTCACGGTGCGCAACTGCCTGTTCCGCGACAACGAGGACGGGATCCTCGCGGGTGACAACGCGACCAGTGACATCGTCATCGAGTCGAGCGAGTTCGATCACAACGGTGCGGGCGACGGGCAATCGCACAACATGTACATCAACCATGTTCGGTCGTTCACGCTGCGCGGATGTTACTCGCACGACGCGGACACGGGGCATCTGGTGAAGAGCCGAGCGTTCATGACGTCGCTGCTCTACAACCGCATCCTCGGGCGCGCCGGCACCGACAGTTACGAGATCGATCTTCCGAACGGCGGGCTCGTGTACGTCATCGGCAACGTGATCCAGCAGGGGGCGAACACGGGCAATTCGAACGTCGTGATGTTCGCGGCCGAGGGCGCGTCGAACCCGATGCAAGCGCTGTATTTCGTGGGGAACACCGTCGTGAACGATCGAAGCGCGGGGACGTTCATCTTCCTCCATGGAACGCCCATGGCGCGCATCGTCGACAACATCTTCGCGGGCGCCGGGGCCGTGGTCAGCGGTGCGCCGGCGATGGAGATGTCGAACCTGAACTCGAACACGCCGGGGTTCGTGGATCGAACGGGGTACGACTATCACCTCGTGGCCGGCAGCGCGGCGATCGACATGGGCACCGATCCCGGATCGGTCAATGGGATGCAGCTCGCGCCGACGATGCAGTACACCGATCTCGCGACCGAATCGCGCATGACGGTAGGCAGCGCGATCGACATCGGCGCGTTCGAGTTCGGCAACGTGGCGATGCCCGGCATGGACGCGAGCGTGACGACCGATGCGAGCGTGCCGACCGACGTCCCCGTCGCGAGCGACATCGTCTCGCCCCCGACCGATGCACGCGGCGATGTGACAGCAAGCGATGCCTCGACCCCGGCGGACGCGTCGGTCAATCCCACTCACCCCGGGTGTGGCTGCGCGGTGCCGCGGCGCGACTCGACCCCCCGCGGCCTCGCGCTCGCTGTCGGCGCCCTCGCGCTGGTGCTCGCACGCAGACGCAAGAACTGAGCAGAGATCAGCGATCGATCGGGTGAGTGAGCAACCGTTCACTCACGAACGCACCTCCTCCGCCTGGGGCCAACGGGCCCAGGCTGACATCGAGCGACCCCACCTTCGTGGGGTCTGAGGAATGCGCTTTACTCGCGGGGAACCCAGGCAAACACGAAGCGGCGGCCCGTTGGCCCGCCGTGCGAGCGCGACGAGTTTATCGACAGCCTCGACATCTCCGCGGGACGGTCTCGTCGTCACCGCGCCGTCGTCAGCACCGATTCCTGCCATTCGTTGCCGCCGTGCGTGATGCGCACCACGGCGGCGTTCGGCGGGTGCGGCTCGGCGTCGAACCACTCGATCGATCGGTTGAACCACATCATGCGAAACGCGCGCAGCGTGAGCGCGTGCGTGAACACGATGTGATGCACGCGTCCGAGCCGGCGCATCTGGTCCGAGAACGTGGCGACGCGAAGCACGAGATCGGCGCGGCTCTCGCCGTTCGGCGCGCGAAAATAGAACCGTGAGTAGGGATCGTTGCCGCGCATCTTGCGCGCCCATCGCTCTGGATCGCGTGCCGCGGCTTCTTCGTCGGAGAGCCCGTCCCAGTCGCCGTACTCGAGTTCGCGGAGAAGAAACGACTCGTGCCGTCGCAACGCACCCGCGCCATCGCCGAATGCTGTTCGCAGTACGAGTGCTTCGGTCTGGCGGCAGCGGGTGAAGCTCGAGGTCCAGCAATAGACCGAGTCGGCCGCGAGTCCGAGTGTGCGGATCGCCTCGCCCGCGGCGATCGCGGCGGGGTCGTCTTCGGGCGCGCACAACGGGATCTCGTGATCGCGCATCGAGCGGTAGACCGCGGGG
>CBIHQZ010000399.1:0-6416 GCA_966212315.1 uncultured Myxococcales bacterium | reverse complement strand
CGCTGCTTTGACGTCCGCGACGAGGGATTTCACTTCGTCGCCCATGCTCAGCGTGGCGGCACTCTTGGGAGGCACTCGGTTCGCATCCGCCATCAGTTTCTGCTCGACGCCGACCAGCGCGCCTCGCGCGATCGCGGCATTTCGATAGGCACTGCCCCGCTCCCCGAGCGCGCGTTCGATCCAGCGCTGCCAGGCCGCCGCTGCGTCGCCCCCGCATTTCGCGACCACGCTGCGTGCGAGTTCTGCCACCGCGGTGACATCGGTGCGTCCGTCAGCGACTGGCTCGGCCATCTCACGCGCGAACGAGGGCGGGCCGAGGACGAACTCGCCGCCGGTGCGAATCACGATGTTGTCGGCACGCACGGCGCCGTGATGAAAATGCGGCGTGCGCGCCTGCATCGCGGCGATCGCGTCGAGCAGATCGCGCACCAGCCCGAGCAGTTGCGCGGACGAGAACGCGATGTCTTCCGCGAATCGCGCGGCGAGGAGCGTTCCTTGCGCGCGATCGCGCACGAGCCAGAGCACCGCGTCGCTACCGCGCGGCTCCGTAATCAGCGCGCGCGTGCCGATCGTGTGCGGCGCGCCGAGTCCGCGGTACACGCGAAAGCGCTTCGCCAACGCGGTCACGGTGCGAGCGGACATCGCTTCGCCGTTGCCGGCCGCGTGCATCACGAAGGTCGCGCGCGTGCGCGGATCGACGGCTTCGAACGCATCTTTCACGAGCACGTCCGCGGTGGTTTTTCGCGGCACATAGAGACTGTCGAGGGCGAGTGACGCACGACACGAAGTGCAGACCTCGGCCGTCGCGGGATGCGTCGTTCGGCATTGCAGGCAGATCCGCTCCCCGTCGCTCATCGCGCAATCATAGCGGGGTCGACACGCGGAGCCGAGTGCTAGGCTCCGCGCGCAATGCATCCACTGCACGATATCCGCCTCCCCGATGACCTGACCGAAGGCTTCCCGGTCGTGATCGAGATCCCGAAGGGATCGAAGCTGAAATACGAAATCGACAAGCGCACCGGCATGCTGATGCTCGACCGCGTGCTGTATTCGTCGGTGCACTACCCCGCCAACTACGGGTTCATTCCGCAGACGCACGCCGGCGACGGCGACCCGCTCGATGTGCTGGTGCTGATGGAAGAGCCGGTGCATCCGCTCACCATCGTGCGCGCCCGTGCGATCGCAGGGTTCAGCATGCGTGACGACAAGGGCGTGGACGACAAGATCATCGCGATCGCGGTCGACGATCCTGCCGTGTCTCACTACGCCGACGGCAGCGAACTGCCGCCGCACACGCTCAAGGAACTGCGGCGCTTCTTCCAGGACTACAAGATCCTCGAGGGGAAGTTCAGCGAGGTCGACGAGCTGTTCGGACGCGAGCGCGCGCTCGATGTCATCCGCGATTCGATCACCGGGTATCGCACCAAGGCGGCCTGGGAAAAGGGCTGAGCGGGGGACGGGCGTAGACCTCACCCCGGCTGCCGCCCGCCCCTCTCCCTCCGACGCCACGGGCAACGCGCGAACGCAGGCGTCGTCGAGAGAGGGGCTCAGCGAGTCGAAGCGTTGGTGGGAGCGTCGAAGCGTCTGGTGATGTGGCGCCGGGGCGAGAACCGCGACCCTCGCGTCTTCGAGTCACCGCCACGTTCGTGACGTCCTGACCCGACCGCTTGCCCGACACGCGGCGAACGCTGCCCGCTCAGCCTGCCGCACACAACACCTCCCCGATTCCCCACTCACGCCATCATCCTTCGAGCCCCTCTCTCGACGACGCCTGCGGTCGCGGGAGCCGCGGTGGCGTCGGAGGGAGAGGGGCGCGCGGTAGCGCGGGTGAGGTCGCCTCGAGCCGAAGTGAAATTGCCGCGGAGAGAGGTCTTCGGAACGCAGTACCATCCGCGCGTGAAGCTTCCCTGGAGCAGACCGCGCTGGTTGACGCCGGAGGGCGAGCGCGAGGTGGTGGCGGCGATCGGTCGCGCGGAACGCGGTCATCGCGGCGAGATTCGCGTGCATCTCGAGGCCGGGACGGCGAACGAACGCGGCGACGGCGCGATGGCTCGTGCACGCACGCTGTTCGCGAAACTCGATCTCGATCGCACCCGCGATGCGACCGGTGTGCTGCTGTATGTGGCGGTCGAAGCGCGCACCGCCGCTGTGTTCGCGGGTGCCGGTGTGCTGGGCGGCGAGGATCGCGCGGTGTGGACGCACGTGGTCGAAGCGGCGGCGCGGGGCTTCGCGAACGGCGACGCACCGGCCGGGCTGTGCGAAGCGGTGGAACTCATCGGCGATGCGCTGCGCGAACGCGCGCCGGGCGACGACGATGCCGGCAACGAACTGTCCGACGAAGTGAGCATGGGATGAGCAACGACGACGCGCGCCGCGGGCGCCCCGCCGAAGACTCCGATCGTCGCCGCGTGGCGGTGAGCGATGTCGACGATGTCATCGGCGTGGCCGAGGAGCTGAAAGCGAAGGCCGCCGACGAGATGTCGGTCGCCGAAGTGCAATCGGTCGGGCGTGAGCTGGAGCTGTCCGACGCGGTGGTATCGCGCGCGGTCGACGAACTCGAGAAGCGAAGGCGCCGCGAGGCACTCGAGGTCCGCGCCCGAACACGCGCGGTGCGGCGGCGCGTGACGATGATCGCGGGTGCGCTCGGGCTCGTGCTCGCGGCGATGCTCGTCGCGCAATCGTCGCTGCGTGGCGCATGGACGCGGGTCGAACAGCAGCGCGCGCAGATGCGCACCGTGATCGAACGCCAGACCTCGGTGCAGGCGCGTTACGCCACCGAGGCGCCGGGTGCATCGCGCGATGCGGCGCTGTCGGGCGCGGAGAATCGCGTGGCGATCGAGCGCCGTCGTTACGATCAGGTGGCGAGCGATTACAACCGCGACGCGCAAGGCCTCCCCGGCAGCCTCGTGCGCGGCATGAGCGGTCTCCCGACGCGCGCGCCGCTCTCGAACGAGGTGACCTCGTGGTGATGTTCGCGGCGATCCCGAACGCGCTGTGGGCGACGCTGCTCGCGCTGGTCACGATCACCGTCGACCACCCGGTGGTTCAAGACGGCTACACGCTCAACGCGAGCGACCGTGAGCAGGTCGCGCAACAGCTGGTGGCACTGCGCGAACGAACCGGCGTGCAGATGGCAGTGGTGTTTCTCAGCGGCTCGCTCGGCGAACCGATCGAGGACTTCTCGCACCGCACCGCCAACGCGTGGCGCGGCGGCGAGGAGGGTCGCAGCAACGGATTGCTGCTCACGTTCGCGCTCGCGGACCGCGCGATGCGCCTCGAGGTCGGCTACGGACTGGAAGCGGCGATTCCCGACGAAGATGCGCGCGCGATGCTCGACGAGGTGCGTCCGCTCTTGCGGCAGCGCGAATACGCGGCGGCGGCGACGTCGGTGATCTCGCAAGTGAGCGCCCGCATCGGCGCGGGCGGTCGCGGGTCGCGGCCGTTGTGGGTCCGCCGTATCGGGCATCGGCGCGAAGGGTTTCTGCTCGTCGCGATCGTCGCGATGCTCGCGGGCGGCGCCTACGGGATCTACGCGAGCCTCGCCACCAAGGCGCGCGAGTCGACTCGCAACGCGGTCGCGATCGGTGCATTCGGCGTGATCCCCATCGCGCTCGCGTCGGTCCTGGCGCACGGCCCGATGTGGTGGGTCGGCATGGTGTGGGCAGGCGTACTCCTCGCGGGCTTCGCGTGGGGCATCACCTCGGCGTGGACATCGGGCTACGGCGGCATCGCGGTCTGTGCGCTCGTCGCCATCGTCGCCACGGTCGCCGTCGTATCCAGCGAAGGGGCGACGAGCCAGTGGGGCGAGACGATGGTGTTTCTCACGCCGCTCATCGCCGCGATCGCGGGCGTCTTCGGCGTGTTTCCGGGGATGGTGATTCACGCCGTGAAGTCAGCGCCCGCTGGTCAGACACTCGGCGGCGGCGGCGGCAGTTGGAGCACCAGCGATTCGTCGTCGTCGTCGTGGTCCAGCAGTTCGAGCTACGACAGCTCGCCGTCGTACAGCAGCTCGTCGTCGAGCAGCGACTACTCGTCGAGCAGCAGTAGTTCTTCCTCGGACTGGAGCGGCGGAGGCGGCGACTTCGGCGGAGGCGGGGCGAGTTCGAGTTGGTGAGGAGGCGCGAAGACCCCTCCCCCGCATCTTCACGTCGGTGCTCGCGCGCCCCTCCCCGAACGACACTGCGCGGTGAGAAAGCGTGAGTGTCGTCCGAAGAGGGGCAAGCCATCAGCGATTGCGTCGAGTGCCCCTCTTCGACCGACAGCATCGCGCGTCGAGGCGCTTCGTGAGGCTGTCGGCCGGGGGGGCAAGTGAACACAGCGAGACCGAGCACAGCGAATCAAGCGATGCGCGTCTGCGTAACTGCGGACACGACGCAGCGCTCTCACACCGAGCGGTACAACCCCACCACCGTTCCGAGCAGTTCGAACCCCGACGCCGCCGCATCGGCCTTGCGCACGAGGATGGGCGAGAGGCGCTTGTTCTCGGGCTGCAGCCGGATGTGATCGCGTTCGGGGTAGTAGCGCTTCACGGTCGCTTCTTCGCCGAGACGCGCGACGACGATGTCGCCCTTCGCCGCAGTGGGCGTGCGCTTCACGAAGAGCGTGTCGCCTTCGTGAATCCCTGCGTCGATCATCGAATCGCCCTTTACCCGCAGCGCGAACACTTCGCCGCGCGCGCTCAGCAACGCGCGATCGATCGTCACGCTGTTCTCGATGCGATCGCTGGTGAGCGACATCGGCCCGGCCGCGACGCGACCGAGTACCGGCACGGTGACCGTGTCCGCCGACGAGCCGCTCGACCCGCTGTCGTCCGAGCGGTCGTAGCTCGGCAGATCGCCGCTCTCGTCGTCGCCGACGGGGCGAAGCGCACGCGACTTCATGTCCTCGCGGCGGATGTAGCCCTTGCGTTCGAGCGCACGGAGATGATCGCTCACGCCGTTGGTGCTCTTGATCCCCATCTTCGCCCCGATCTCGCGGAGCGTCGGCGGGTAGCCGCGTTCGCGGATCGACGAGCGAATGAACTGCAGGATCATTTCCTGGCGCTCGGTCATGGGTGCCGACTTGCTGATGCCGTCCATCTCGCGTCCCTCCGAAATCGTTTCGCTGGCGCAAGCGAGCCGGGCGCCCGAATGCTGAACGGACGCTACTGAACAGCCGCACAGGCTGTCAAATTCGTGCGTCGGTTTCTTCGGTTGTCGCGGGCGGCTCTGCTAGTCGCGGTTCGAGGCGACTCATGCGGATCCCCATCGCGCTCTCGATTCTTCTCGCGACCTCCACGGCTCACGCGACCGAGCCCACTGCCCCGTCGGCGACGACGACGTCGGTGGCGGCCGAGCGTTCGAACGACGTGTCGACCACGGCGCCGAGTACGCCGGTCGCCCCGCCCGTTCCGAACTCGCCGGCCGCAGCGAACGCATCGAGCCCGGCGGCCGTAGCCACCCCGCCGACATCGAATCCGGCTGGCACCTCGACGCGCACGCATCGAACCGATCGCACCGCGAGCCCTTCGTCGCGCGATCACTCCTCGCAAGCGACGAGTCGCCGCACGCGCCGGGCGGTCACCCCGCCGCGTCCGCCGTCGGCGTCACTCGGATACGCGAATCTCGGGCGGCTGGTGAACCCGTCGCGCCTCGAGGAAGACGACACGCTTCGCTACGTGCCGGGTCGCCCGCTGCACTACGGCACCGACGAACTCATCGGGCTCATCCATCGTGCGGCGCGAACGGTGTATCGCCACCATCACACCCGCTTGTCGGTCGGGGATCTGTCGGCCTCGGGCGGTGGCCCCGTCGGCCATCACGCTTCGCATCAGAGCGGACGCGACGCGGACATCTCGTTCTACGTCGTCGACGCGCGTGGCGAGCCGGTGGCGATGAACGACTATCTCAGCTTCCGCGGCACCGGCGTTCCGTTCGTCGGCGGTGCGCTGCGCTTCGATACCGCCCGCAACTGGGCGCTGGTCGAGGCGATGCTCACGGACCCGTCGGTGACGGTGGAGCACATGTTCGTGTCCAACCCGCTCCGCTCGCTCTTGATTCACTACGCCCGCACGCACGGCGTCGACAGCTCGGTGATCGCGCGCGCGGAAGCGACGCTGCATCAGCCGATTCGCGGCAACCCGCACACGAATCACTTTCACGTTCGCATCGGGTGCCCGAGCGGCGACGTGTCGTGCGTCGAAGGCGTGCATCGCGTGCTGCGACGAAGGCGTCACCCGCACGCGGTGGCGGGGAATACGACGACCACGCGCGGGCGCGGGCGGCGCTGAAGCGGCGGCGACCTCGCGTGTGACCTCACCCCCCCTGCCGCCTGAGCATTGGTCACGAAATGTGTCCTCGCGCTGCGTTGGGGCCCGGCGGCGGAAGCCACGGCAACGCCTCCGAAACCTCACCTTCGTGAGGCTCGCGTTGTCGCAT
>CBIHQZ010000398.1:0-6423 GCA_966212315.1 uncultured Myxococcales bacterium | reverse complement strand
GCGTGCGTCGCGACGACCGAGATCTGCAACGGACGCGACGACGACTGCGACGGCATGATCGACGAAGGGTTCGACCTCATGACCGATCCCGCCCACTGCGGATCGTGCGCGACGACGTGCCTGCTCGCACACAGCGCGCCCGTTTGCACGAACGGCGCGTGCGTCCCGACGTGCGTAGCGGGTTTCGCCGACTGCGACGGCGTCGTGGCGAACGGGTGTGAAGCGAATCTCACCGCCGCTACGACCTGCGGCCGGTGCGGGCACACGTGCACGGGCACTGCGACGTGCGATGCAGCGGGCGCGTGCTCTGACGAGTACGTGCAAGCGATCGAAGTCGCTGGCGACGCGTCGTGTGCGCTGCGACGCAACGGCACGGTGTGGTGCTGGGGCAACAACATCGAGGGCGTTCTCGGCAACGGAACGACCGTCAGCACCACCTCGCCCGTTCAGGTCACCGGACTCACCTCGGTCACCGCGCTCACGGGCTCCGACCATCACCGATGCGCGCTTCGCAGCGATCGATCGGTGTGGTGTTGGGGCTCGAACGAAAACGGCGCGCTCGGTGACGGCACGAACGTCATGCGCACGTCGCCTGTTCGCGTGACAGGACTCAACGACGCCGTCGCCATCGAAGCGGGTCGCCATCACGTGTGCGCGTTGCGCGCGACGGGGGCGCTCGTGTGCTGGGGCCGCAACGGGGACAACGAGATCGCGGACGGCACGACCACCAGTCGCTACACGCCGACGCTTGTCACCGGCGCGGTCGGGGCCATCGAACTCGGTTCCTACGGCTATCAGAACTGCTTCGTGCACGCGGCCGGGGACGCGATGTGCTGGGGGCGAAACGTCGATGGCGAAGTCGGCATCGGCTCGATGCTCACGCCGATTCCGTCCCCGACGGCCGTGATGAATCTCACCGACGCGGTCGAAGTCGACGGCGGCTACACGTTCAGTTGCGCGCGCCATCGAACGGGCCGCGTAGTGTGCTGGGGCGACAACACATACGGCGAAGCGGGCGACGGAACGCGCGACATGTTGATCCGCCGAATCGCGCCGGGCGCCGACGTTGCGACCATCACCGATGCGACGATGATCTCGGCGGGCAACTCCCACGTGTGTGCACGACGCATGGGCGGCACTGCGATGTGCTGGGGAGCGAACGGACACGGGCAACTCGGCGATGGAACGCTCTCGGTGCGAACCATGCCGGTCACGGTGATGGGTTTGTCGAACATCACGCAGATCAATCTGGGCGATTCGCACACGTGCGCCCTGCTCGCGGACGGCACGGTCCGCTGTTGGGGCGAGAACTCGAGCGGTCAGCTCGGCGATGGCACGGGGACGGTTCGCACCGCGCCGACCCGCGTGATCGGGCTGCCCTAGCGAGGCGAACGCAGATCGGCATCGCGCGCGAGAGCGACGCGGGGTAAGGTCGATTCGTGGCGGCGGGGCCTGAAGAGGGGACGAAGTCCTGGAGTGATGCGGCGACGCGCATCCCGTTCGAGTTGCGCGCGCTCCGTCTGCGATTCGGGGCCGATTGGGCCGTCGTGTGGGGCCCGCTGCCGATCGCGTCCACGGCTGACTACGCGAGCGTTCTCTTCGAGGACCGCGACGAAGCGCGATCGTCGGCGCTCGGAATGGCGGTGCCGATCGTCGGCAATCCGTGGGCGCAGGCGTTGTTCACCGACGGTGGCGCGATGGCCGAGGATGCGCCGACCGATCCGCGCTTGCGCCTGCACGATTGGGTCATCCGTCATAATCACGTGAAGTGCATCGCGTCGGGTGCGGCGATCCGTGACGGCATCGCACTCGCCGTCGTCGAGTTGTATTCGCAGCGACCCTTTACGCTTCCGGCCGAACCGATCGAAGAGATCCGCACGGTCGCGGCGCGGATCGCGCAATTGTTCCCCGCGATGCGCACACCCGGCGGCGGAACGACCGCGGCCGGCGCCCCCGTGCAGGACACGCTCACGGCGGCGGCCCTTCATGATCTCAAGAGCGCGCTCGCGGCGCAGTCGCTGCTCATCGGGAGCTTCGAGCGCGAACTCAAGGCCGTGGCGTCGGGCGCGAACGACCCGGCGCGCATGGCTTCGATGCTCGAGGGCCTCGCGGTCCTTCGCGAGAGCGTTCAGCACGCCAACGATCTCACCCGGGTGATGACACTCGGAACGCTCGCACCCGGAAGCCGCGCATCGGTCGATCTCCCCTCGCTCGCGAAACTCTCGCTCGCGGCCATCCCGCTCGATCTGCGCGATCGGTTCGTGGTCCAGACCGATCCGAGTGTGACGCTGGCTCGTCCCGTGGGCGAAGCAGGCACGGTGCTCCGCGTGCTCGTCGCGCTCGTGCAGAACGCCGCGCTCGCGATCCAGCGCATCGAAGGCGCGCGCGCGTTCATGCGAGTGCGATCGGAAGAAACCAGCGGCGTGGTCGAGATCGAAGACGAAGGTCCCGGCATTCCGGCCGAGATCGCGTCGCGTGTGTTCGAGCCGGGCGTCACCACGCGTGATCCCTCCGACGGGCACGGCTATTCGCTTTCATCGGCGCGCGACGCCGTCACCGCGCTCGGCGGATCGCTCACGCTGTACAGCATTCCGCGGCACGGCGCGCGATTCACGGTTCGACTCCCGCGCGACATCGCGGGGCTGTGAACTACGCGCGCGGCGCTCGCGGGAAGAACGCCGACGTCCGCCGCACGTACGCGTCGTAGCCGGGACGACGCTCGCCGATCGTGCTCTCGAGCAAGGTCACACCCGACACGCGCATCAACAGAACCGACATCGCGAGCGGCCCGACGAACGTCCACCACGCGGCGCCGCACGCGAGCGCGACGAGGTAGATCCCCCACCACACCGCGAAGTCGCCGAAGTAGTTCGGATGGCGCGTGTATCGCCAGAGTCCGCGATCCATCACTGCGTTCTTACTGGCGGGGTCGGCGCGAAAGCGCGCGAGCTGCCAATCGCCGACGCTCTCGAAGAACATTCCCACGACCCACGCAATCACACCCGGAAGCGCCAGCCATGTCGCGGGCTGAACGTTGTCGCGGGCCATCGCGGAATGGATCGGCAGCGAAACGATCAGGACGAGCGCCGCCTGCATCGCGAACACGAAGACCAGACTCCACCAGATGAAGTTCCGCCCGGGCACCGTGCGCATCGCGCGGTAGCGCCGATCCTCGCCTGCACCGGCGTTTCGCCACGCGAGGTATGCCCCGAGACGCAGTCCCCACGTCGTCACGAGCGCGACGAGAAGCGAGCGCAGCGTCGTGTGGCTCGCGGGGCAGTACATTCTCCACGCCACCGCGACGAAGGCAGGGCCCCACGCGATGTCGACGATGCTCGCATTGCGCATCACGAGGCTCAGGATCCAGAGGGTGCACATCGCCGCAGCGAGCATCAGTCCGCACTGGGCGAGTAGATCGAGGCGCATGGCGCGCACCGCTATACAACGGCGGGCGCGCAATGAATCTATCGAGGCGATGGCGATCATCCGATCGCGCGCCCATCGTGTTCGTGAGCGCACCGGATGCGTCTGCTACCCTGCGCGCGCGATGACTCAGTCGGAAGCCGAAGCACGCTACGAAGACGAGATCCGTTTCCGCGCGAAGCGAGAGCTACGCAAACGTTTGCGTGCGGTGCGAGCCGCGCTTCCGCCCTCTGCGATCACGCAGCGGTCGACGGCGATCGTCGAGCGCGTGGCACACACCGATGCATGGCGTGATGCGAAGACCGTGGCGCTCTTCATGTCGATGCCCGACGAAGTGCAACTCGGTGCGCTCATTGCGATGGCGCGCGCGCAACGCAAGCGCGTGGCGCTGCCGGTGGTGGTCGACGGCGAGAGCGTGCTCACCTTTCGGGCGCCGTACGCCGAAGGGGTCGAGCATCCCTTCGTGACCAGTCCGTTCGGCATCGACGAGCCTTCCACCGAAGCGCCTGCGGTCGCGTACGACAGCATCGATCTGGTGGTGGTCCCTGCGCTCGCGATCGATCCGCGCGGCCATCGCATCGGCTACGGCGCCGGGTTCTACGATCACACGCTGGTGCTCATGACGCAGGCGGTGCGAATGGGGGTCGCGTTCGATTTCCAGCTCGTGGCGGAAGTGCCCATTCGCGGCGCAGACGTGCCGGTGACATGGATCGTGACCGATACGCGGATCATGGTCGCGGAGAGCTGACGGACGCCCGCGTTGCAGGCCTCGGGTGCGCGCACGTACGATTCGCGCGAAACGAGGTCGTCATGTGGAAGCGTCCCGAAGAGATCACCGCCCACAATCAAAGCCAGGGCCGTGATCAGTTCGATCCCGCACAGTGGATTCATACGTTCGTCGCCGAGGTGGAGACGATCTGGCTCGAAGGCGATCGCGTGATCCTGGCCGGCTGCTGCGAATCGGTGAGCGTGAAGCGGGAAGACGTCATCGCGTGGCGCGAGCTTCCGGGTCGCGAAGGGCGCGCGAGCACGTATGAAGTGCGGATGAAGAAGGGCGCCGATGCGATCGCGCAGCGAGCGGTGAAGGTCTCGCGCGAGCAGCCGCGTTGCCCGCGGTGCGGGCGTGGGTGGGATGGCCTGCCGGCAGCGCGCGGGCGCGATGGTGAAGGCGGTGGCGGTGGTGGCGACCGGGAAGGTGGGCACGGGTGCGGGGAGATGCATGGGCATCGCGGGCATCACGGGCACGGGCATCACGGGCACGGGCACGGGGAGATGCACGGGCATCACGGGCACGGAGAGATGCACGGACAGAACGCGCAGTCGCATCATCACGATGGCGGAGAGCACGAGCACGAGTAGTTTGCGCAGACCCCTCCCCATCGCTGCGCTCGCCACGACCGCTTGCCCCTCCCCGAACGACACTTCGCAATGCGAACGGAGAGTGTCGTCCGAAGAGGGGCGACTGGCGTACCGGGCACGTCAGCGCGCGGAGTCTATCGATTGCCCTCTTCGGACGACGTCACGTCATCGCGGATCGCGAGGACGTCGTTCGGGGAGGGCGCGCGGTCCGACGTGAAGTTGCGGGGAGGGGTCTGCGTAAATGCAGGGAATGCGGCTCAGCGCGTGTCTGCGTTCATCATCGCGGCGCCCAGCTCGAATGGTACTCCTCGGTCTCGACCGTCCACGCGTTGGCAGTCGCCTTCAGCGGCTTGAACGTATCCACCATCACCGCGAGTTCATCGGTCCGCTGCAGGCCGATCGACTTCTCGTACGCGCCCGGATGCGGGCCGTGCGGGATGCCCGCCGGGTGGAGCGAGAGCGATCCCGGGCCGACACCCTTGCGGCTCGTGAAGTTCCCCTTCACGTACAAGATGATCTCGTCGCAATCGACCGACGTGTGTGGATACGGGCACGGGATCGCGTCGGGATGGAAGTCGACGATGCGCGGAACGAACGAGCAGATGATGAAGCCTTCGCTCGCGAACGTGATGTGCGACGTCGGCGGCAGATGCACGAGCCCCGTCTTCGGCTGGTACTTGTCGATCGAGAACGTGACCGGATAGACCGTGCCGTCCCATCCGACGATGTCGAGCGGATGATGATCCATCGTTCGCTCACTGAACGTCCCGCGCTTCTTGAACACGATCGTGTGCGAACCGCCGCGGCCCTGATCGAGCGTCCACGCGAAGCCCTCGGGACGAACGAAGTCGCGATGTGAGTACGGCGCTTCCATCGTGAGTTGCCCCGCGCCGTTGCGGAACTGCTTCGGCACGCGGAAGTGACTGCGCGTCTCGAAGAACATGACGTGATGGTTCTCGCCCTCGAGATGCCAGCGATGGATGCATCCCTTCGGGATCCACACGTAGTCGCCGGTCTTGAACGAGAGCCATCCGAACGAGGTCTCGAGCCGCCCCGAGCCTTCGAAGATGTACGCGATCTCGTCGCCGTCGCAGTTCGAGAAGTACACGTCGTCGGACTTGCTCGGACGCGCGAACAGAACGATCAGATCGTCGTTGAAGAGCATCGGGACGCGCGCATCGAGCATCGTGCCGCCACGTGGGAGCGACTGCGTCTGGAAGAGTCGACGCTTGAGCGCCGCGTCGTTCGGCAACGCTTCGACCGGTGCACGCCATCCGCGCTTCGACGCGGTGAGCGCGACGTCATCAGTGGTCGGGAACGCGTGATAGAGAATCGAGTACGGGCCGTCGAATCCATCGAACGTGAAGCACTCTTCGTAGAACACACCCTGCCCGTCGGGACGACGGAGTTGCGTGTGATGCTTCGCTGCGAGCAAACCGCGGTGCTGGTAATCGAGCATGGCGCGCGGAGTGTAGCGCGATGCGATGGACCTCACCCCCGCTACTGCAGCCTCACCATTGGTCACGAATGCGCGCGGCGCTCGCCGAGGGATTCCCGGCGGGTGAACCCGCGGCAACGCGTCCGAAGCTTCGCCTGCGCGAAGCTCGCGGTGACTGCGAGTTGCCTTCGATCGCTTCGGAA
>CBIHQZ010000397.1:0-6424 GCA_966212315.1 uncultured Myxococcales bacterium | reverse complement strand
GGGCGCGCGGCAGCGCGGGTGAGGTCCGCCCGGCCTCACCCCCGAACGAACTTCACGAACACCTCACGATTGCCCGCCGGCCCCGCGACCGGGCTGTCGCAACGTCCGTCCTCGCGCAAAGCGATCGACTTCGCGAACTCCACCACCGAGTCGACCGCTTTCGCGCGCAACGCGTCGTCACGCACCACGCCACCCTTGCCGACTTCGCGCGGCGAAAGTTCGAACTGCGGCTTCACCATCGCGACGATCACACCGTCGCGCGCCAGCACTTTCTCCACCGCGCCCAGCACCTTGGTAAGCGAGATGAACGACAGGTCCATCACTGCCAGCGCCACGGGCTCGGGAACGATCTCTTCGAGCGGAAAGCGCGCGTTGATTCCCTCGTGCACGATCACGCGCGGGTCGGTCCGCAGCTTCTGGTGCAACTGCCCCTTCCCCACGTCGATCGCGTAGACGCGTGTCGCGCCGTGTTGCAGCAACACGTCGGTGAACCCGCCCGTCGATGCGCCGATGTCCGCCGCGACGGCACCCGTGGGGTCGATCGCGAGAGGCGCGAGTACACCCGCGAGTTTCAGCCCCCCGCGCGAGACGTAGGGACACGCATCGCCCTTCACTTCGATCGCGGCTTCGTCTTCGGCGACCTGCGCTCCTGCTTTGTCGACGCGCTGACCCTTCACGAACACGCGGCCCGCCATCACCAACGCTTGTGCGCGCTCGCGACTCTCGCTGAGTCCGCGCTCGACCAGCAGCTTGTCGATTCTCGTCTTGCTCACGCGCGTCTCGCTCGATGGTCAGTGCCGCGCGACGAGCCAGCCCGCGGTTGCGGCGATGGCGGCGATCGCGACCAACGCGAGCGCAACCCGCACTCCGAACGATCCTCTGCGCGTCGCAACTGCCGCGGCGGGCGTGCTGCTCGCGACGGCCGCAGTCGCGGATGACTGCGCATCACGAGACGCAACCGTTTCTGAATCGAGTTCGTCCGCCGGTCTCAGCCGTATCGCCGACTGCTCGTGAATGGGCGTCTCGACCACTGGCGGCGGCGGTGGAAACGACACCACCGAGATCTGCAGCGCCGGACCTTGTTCCAGTGCGGCCGCGGCCCGCTCGCGCGCTCGACGCTGCGCGATGATCTCCGTGCCGAAGTTGTCGGTGAGAAAAGCCCCGATGCGCAATGGCGACGTGAGCATCCGATTGTCGGCGACGTACGCGTCGAGTTCTTTCATGAACGCGACCGCGCTCGGATAGCGCGCACTGACGTCGCGATCGAGCGCGCGCGCGACGATGCGTTCGAGACGTGCGTGATCCGGGAGGCCGCGATCGGGCAACGGGGGGATCTCGGCCGCGCGTGCTTGCGTGAGCTGATCGGCGTCGGGTCGCGACTTGTAGAGCCTGCGCCCTGCGAGCAATTCCCACAGCACGATGCCCGCCGCGAACACGTCTGCACGCGCATCGATCGATTCACCGCGCGCATGTTCGGGCGACATGTACGCAGCCTTCCCTTCGATCCCGGGACCAGGCGCCGTGTCTGCGCCGACCGCGCTCATCGCGCGCGAGATCCCGAAGTCGCAGAGCTTCACTTCGCCCTCGAACGAGATGAGTACGTTCGACGGCGAGACGTCTCGATGCACGATGCCTAGCGGGCGCCCTTCGGGGTCTTTGCGGCGGTGCGCGTAATCGAGTGCGCGAAGCGTTTCGCCCACGACGAAGAACGTGAACTCGGTGGGGAGCGCGACCTTCTCGCGCGAACATCGCTTGAGCAGTTCGTTCAGGTCGAACCCTTCGATGTACTCCATCGCGATGTAGAGGCGTCCCTCTTCGCGTCCGAGGTCGAAGGTCTGCACGATGTTCGCGTGACTGAGTCGTGCCGCGAGTTTCGCTTCGGCGATGAGCATCTCGGCGAAGTGCGAATCACCCGCCAGCGCCGGCAGTACGAGCTTCACGACCGCGAGCCGCGTCGCACCGACCTGCGTCTTGCCGCGCGCGAGATAGATCTCCGCCATCCCGCCGACGCCGATGCGATCGAACAGCAGGTACGATGGCCCGAACCGGTGCGGCAGCTCGAGCGTGAACTTCTCGCCGTCGGCGGCATCGAACATGGCTGGTCCGTTCGTTCATAGCCCACCCGTTCGCTGGATTCCACGGCGATTGCGCCCACGGACCCGCAGCGGATCGGACGCGCGGGCTGATAGACTCGCGCCATGATCGAGCGAGGGGCGGCGGCCGAATGTGATCAATGCGGAGCGCCTCACAGTGCCGGCCTGGTGGCGTGCCCGTACTGCAAGGCGGCGTACACCGCGGGGGCGTCCGGTGTGGCGTGCCCGAAGTGCGGCGATCTGAATCGACGTGAGAACGCGCAATGCGCGTCGTGTCATGCCCCGCTCGCCCGCGCGTGTGTGTTCTGCGGCGGCGCCTCGAGCCTCGCGGCGACGGCCTGCGCGCGCTGCGGCGAGGCCTTCGCGGGGGCCGATGATCGAAAGCGCTCACGCGACGAAGCGGCGCGTCAGCAGCAGTCGATGAAGATGGTGGGCAAGGGGATCGAAGTGGTGGGACAGCTCGCGAGCAATGGCGGTGTGCAGCACGCGCTCGGCGGGATCTTCGAAACGCTCATCGACGAAGCGACCAAGGCTTCGCGTTAGCTACCGAGTCAGAGGCACCCAGACGTCGTCGACGGAACACGGACCCGATCCCGCGCCCGCCATTGCCCAGTGCACGTCCAATTCCGCGTGCCCGTCGACGTTGCGCAACACGCCGGAGGCCGAGGTCAGAAACGGCGGCGCAATCGTCCCGTCGCAGTTGGCCGCGCTCACGATCGTGGCGTCGCCGTTCGAAGCGCCCTGGAGCGTCAGGAGGCATTCGTTGCCGGTGCCGATTCGCATGCGCATCGTCCGCACGCCGGCCGCGTCTTCCGCGCTGATCGTCGCGGATGCCTGCCCGATCGCCCCCGACGGCGGCGAGCCCATGCACGCAGACGACGACGTGCGCGTTCCGCCCATCGTGTAGCTCCCCGCGAAGTCCGGCGGCGGTGCCGCACAGCCAGCCGATGCCGCGACTGCGACGACCACGAACCACGTTTTCGACTGCATCATCGCCCGCCCTTTTCTCACTGCGTGATCCACGGTGTCGCGCCGCTCGCCGCATTCTCGCCGTCTGCGCCCGGGAGCGCGGCGGGAAAATGCTGCCGCAGAAATCGCACCCACACGGCGTCTTCGCTGAAGACGTCGCCTGCGAGCATCGACGTGATCGTCTGTCGCAGGATCTTGCGCTGCGGCTCTTCGAAGATCCGATCTGCGAGCGGGCCCGCGTAGAACGCCTGCACCGCACCGGCAAAGAGTTCGGCGCCGAGACGGACCTTCCGCTCGTACTCGGTCCAGCGTGACGCGGTGAATTCCCCGCCTTCGGCGAGCACTGCCAGGATCTCGTCCGCCACCATCGCGCCGGACGAGAAGGCCATGTGCGCGCCGGTCGAGAAGAGCGGATCGATGAACCCCGCGCCGTCGCCGACCATCACCCAGCCGTCGCCGCCGAAGCGATCGACGCGATACGAGTAGTCCGCCAGCGCGCGCGCGGGCTGCATCTTGTTCGCGTTGGCGAGCAGACGCCGCGCCCACGACGAGTCCTGGATGGTGCGATCGAAGAATGCATCGAGCGTCTCGCCGGGCTTGCGCGAACGAATCCACGACGCGCTGCACACGACACCGAACGAGTTCACTTCGCCCTTGAACGGGATGTTCCAGAACCACCCGTGCGGGAACGTGATGATGTCGATGTTCCCTTCTTCGCGCCCCGTCTGGCGCTGCACGTTCGTGTAGTGGGTGAAGATCGCGGTCTTGTCGAGGCCGGGCATCTTCTGCTTTCGCGCCGAGCGCGAGGCGAGCAGCGTGTCGCGTCCGGTCGCGTCGACCACGATGCGCGCGCGGATCTCTTGCACGTTGCCCGATGGATCCACGGCTCGCGCACCGCGCACGACGCCCTCTTCGACGATCACGTCCTTCACTTCCCAGCCGTGACGAACGGTCGCGCCGAGATTCGCGCTGTGCTCGAGGAGCATCTGATCGAAGTCCGCGCGCGGCACCTGGAACGCGTAGTCAACCGAGCTGTCGAACGCGTCGGCGAAGCTGTAGGTCTGCACGCGCTCGGTGCGCGAACAGAGGAAGCGCGCGCCGTGTTTCACCATGTATCGCTCGTGCATCTTCTCGACGACGCCGAGCCGCTTCCAGATCTTGAGCGACTGCGGAAGCATCGACTCGCCGATATGAAACCGCGGGAAGTGTTCCTTCTCGAGGACCAACGCGCGGACACCGCCCTTGGCGAGCAACGAAGCAACGGTCGACCCCGCAGGGCCGCCACCGATGACGAGGACGTCGACAGATTCCATGGCGCGCGAGTGTAGTCTCCACGCTCGGCGGGATCGAGAGTTTTGCCCGGTGTTCCCTGCGAAATCACGCGGCCGGCCGTGGGCTCGCCAACGCCGATCAGCGCGTCGATCTTCCCTATCGACGATCGATTGCGCGCGAGAGGGCGGGAACCACGACGATCGCGCAGAACAAGCCCAGCAGTGTTCCGACGCCCGCGACGATGCCAAGTCCGCGCAGTGCGTCGAAGCGACACACCGCGAGCGAGAGAAAGCCCGCCGCCGTGGCAGCAGCGGTCGCCGTCGTCGCACTCGACATCTCACGCACCGCAGCTCGCGCCTTCTCGCGCGGTGAGCCTTCCGCTTCGTCGTACGCGTGGAGAACGAACACGATCTCGTCGATCGTGATGCCGACCAGCACGGGAACCGCGAGGAGGTTGTAGGCGTCGAGCGGGATCTTCGCGATGCCGAGAAAGCAGAACAACGCGGCGATCTCGATGCCGACACCCGCGAGCGCGAGCGCGACACGGCGCACCGAACGAAGCGAGATGGCGAGAAGGATGGTGACGAGGAGCGTGGCGAGACCACCGACGCGCATCGTGTCGGCACGAAGCGCGGCGCGAACGTCGGCTTCGAGCAGCGGGTAACCCGTCAATGCGAGCGATGGATCGACGCCTTGGATCGCGCGCGTGATCGCGCCTCGCAGCGCATCGTTCGCGTGACCAGGCGCGGGACGAACATAGGCGAGGTAGACGACACGCCCGTGTCGATGCGCGAGGAAGCGACGTGCAAGCGGCGCGGCCTGCCCGACGAGTGGATCGACGGGCGCGGCTTCGGGAAGCGATTCACGAAGTGCCGAAAGACCCGGTTCGAACAGTTCCGCGCGTGCGCCTCGTGCGGACAACGCCTGCGCGAGACGATCGCTCGCCCCGCGCGGATCCATCGAAGCGACCGCGGCGAGGCGCGTCTGTTGTGCGCGCATCGATGGCGCGAGGGCGGCGACGGTGTCGAAGCCGGCGACGTATCCATGCGACTCGAGCGGTGCGAGCGCGCGTTCGAGTGCCTCGCTTCGTTGCAGAGCCTGCTCGAGGTCGGGTGCGTCGCCGACGACGATCCATTGACCCGGTTCACCGCCGAAGCGCGCGAAGATGTCGGCTTGCACGGTGAGCGGGGCGAGCGCCTTCGGACGCACGAGCACGACGCTGTCCGCGAGATGCGGACGCGGTCCGAACGCGAGACACGCGGCGATCGCAGCGACGACGACTGCGACGATTCCCGGCGTGAACCTGCTCCCCGCGAGTGCGCCCATCGCGCGCGACCAGGGCCGATCGGCCCCCGCGACCTTCGGCGGCGCACCGCGTTCGAGCGCGGCCGCGAGGGTCGGGGTGAGCAACACGATCGCGATGGCGGTGAGCACTTCGCCCGCCGCCGCGAGGATGCCGAGTTCGCGAAGCGCGCGCAGTTCCGAGGCGCAGAGCGAAGCGAATGCAGCCGCTGCGGTGAGTGCCGCGGTGAGCACAGGGATGCCGAGTTCACGCACTGCAATGGTGGCGGCGCGTGCGGGCGGATGTCCCCGACGGCGTTCGGCGAGCACGCGGTCGTAGAGATGAACGCCCGTGTCCATACCGACACCGAGCACGATGGCGCCGAAGGCGATGGAGATCGCGTTCAGTCCACGCAGCGCGACGCCCGCGAGTGCGCTGGTCCATGCGGTGCCGATGACGAGCGGGATCGCGACACCGATCAACGCGCGCACGCGTCGCATCGCGAGGAGGAAGATCACCGAGACGAGAATCGATGCGACGACGGAACTGAGTTGCAGGTCGCGCTTCACCAGATCGCGCGTCGCGCGCGAGATCGCGTGAGGCCCGGTCCAGGTAATGCGCGCATCGGCGTAGGTGCGACGCGTGTCGACGATCGCGCGCTCGAGGTCGGCCGCGAACGCATCGCTGAATCGCAGGTCGAACGCGGAACCGCGCGCGCGGACCACCACGAGTTGCGCGCGTCCGTCGGTGTAGACGATGGCGCCGTCGGCGCGTGGATGTACGGCCGCACCGAGGTGGCGAAACCGTT
>CBIHQZ010000396.1:0-6426 GCA_966212315.1 uncultured Myxococcales bacterium | reverse complement strand
GGAAGGAAAACTTCTCTGGGGCAACCTTCTCCTGCGCACCGGTCGCTTCGATCGTGCGCAACAGGTGTTCCAGGAAGTCCGGACGCAATTCGGGCCGATTTCGCAGCAGCTGAATCAGGTCATCGCGCAGAACACCGATCCGACGACCTATTTCCAGCAGCTGATCATGTCGAACATCCAGGTGTTCGATGCATCGAGCTTCATTCCGCCGACTGCACTGCAGTGGATTCGCACCGAGGGAACCCTCGAGGAATCGCTGACGGTGGTGTCGGACTTGAATCTCTGCCGGCAGTACATTCGCGAATCGGAAGACCTGATCGCGCGATTGAATGCGGCATTGAATGCGCCCTCTCGCGCTCACGTCTTCCGCGATCTCCGCCGCGCTCGCGAGCAGGTTTTCGAGGTCTTGAATCGGGCCACGCAGCTGCGGGCGACTGTCGCGCAGTCGATGGACGAAGCGGCGAACGCGAGCGGTGACGTCAACCTGCAAGGCATCGTCACCGAGCGGCACGGACTCGAGGATGCGGTCCGCCGGCTTCCGGTCACCGACGCGCAGATCCGTCGCCGCGATCGCGCCGCCGAAGAAGAGTTCGGCGCGTTGTCGCAGGAACTGCAGCGCAACGAACAGCGCGTCGCGAATCTCGAGTCGATGGTCGTCGCGATCGAACGCTACGTCGCCGATCCGGGTCAGCAGCGCGGAAACATCAACATCGAGGCGCTCCGCCAGGAACTGGTGCAGCACCGCGCGGCCGTGCAGCGGTATCGCGACTCGATCGCGGAACTGCGTCGCTTGATCAACGCCGGCCGCAGCCAGATCGGCGTCGGCGATCCGCGTTATCAGCGCGATCTCGAGGTCGGTCAGCAGTACCGCGAACTCGTCGGACGCGAGCAGTCGGCGATGTCGGGACGGATGCCCGGTGGCGCGGCCGAACTGCTGGCGCGGCTCGATGCGGTCGAGCGACGCACGCGTGACTTCGATGCGCGCGTCGGAACGAACGTCGATCGCCGCGTCGAAGTGATTCGCGTCCAGGTCGTCGAAGAAGAAGGTCGCGTCGCGGGATACCGCGGGCGACTCGCGCAGCTCGAAGGCGACGCGGCCGACATCGTCGGCCATCTCGTGATGCAGAATTTCCAGAGCGTGCGGCTGCATTTCTATCAGATCGTGATGCGCGCCGATCTCGGCATCGTCGACGTCGCGTGGGAGCAGCGCGAAGAGCACAACAACCGCGCTCGCATGCTCGCCGAAGAAGAGAACCGCGAAATCGCGGCCTACAACGACGAATTCGCGGAAGTCACCGAGGGGTCGACCCCGGACGCGCCTGCACAGAACCCGCAAAACCAGGGCGCCAGCGGGGCGCCGCCCGCCAGTGGTAGTCCGCCGCCGCCGACGACAACGACTCCGGCTGCCAATCCGACGTCATCCGCGACGCCGTCGCAGGGAACTGGTCCATGAAGTTCGGATCTCGAATTCGCTTCGCTTCCATTCTGCTCGTCGCATTCGCGATCGCGCGTCCACCGGCGCTTGCGCAGTCGAGCGCAGACGGCGGGCTCGGCACCGCGACCATCGTGACGAGCGGCGCTGCATCCACGTCCGGCGACGCTGGAACCACGCCTGTCACGGCTTCGAGTGACGCCAGCGTGTCGGCCACCGAGACGCCAGTCGTCCCGACCACAGGCACGGGCCTGGCGAGCGAGCCGCCATCTGCTGCAGTCGCACCGCGTCCGGACCCGACGCCCGAACAGATCGAAGCACTTCGCCTCCTCGAAGATGAAGTCGCTGGATTCGCGTCCCGCGGCGACGCCTACCGCCGCAGCATCAACGGCCTGCTCCAGCGCGAGCACGACAGTCAGCTCGATCGATTGCGGCGCGGATTCGACCGTCAGATCGCCGCCGAGCGCGATGCCGAAGCGCAGGCACGCCGCCATGCGATCCAGGTGTTCGAGCATTTCATCGAGCTGTATCCCGACGACCCCGATCACACGCCCGACGTGATGTTCCGGCTCGCCGAGTTGTATTACGACGAGTCCGCCTACGCGAAGCTCGAAGCCGACGAACAGCTCGATCGCTTGCGTGCCCAACGCGAAGCCGCCAGTCAGCCGACCGACGATCTGCAGTCGCAGCCGGTCGACTACCGTTGCTCGATTCTTCTCTACCGCCACGTCGCGCAGCGCTTCACGAACTTCCGCCTCCGCGATGCGACTCACTACCTTCTCGGCTGGGTGCTCAAGGAGATGGGGCAGGAGGACGAATCGATCACGTCCTACCGCGGCCTCGTCTGCCCGTCGCATTACCATTACGAAGCCGCGTTCGATCTGGCAGCGCCGCTCGTTCCGGGTCAGGACACGCCGGTCACCTGCTCGCATCTGTTCGATGTGCTGCGACCGTTCGGTGCAGAACTCATCTCGCCGGTGAGCGCGACCGCCGCGGCGACGCCCACGGCAGCCGACGGTGGTACCGCCGCACCGGCGCCCTCGGGCGATACGGTCATCAACCGCACGTTGGTCTCGTCGGGTGACGCCACCGACTCCGACGCGATGCCGATCCCGCGCGACTACGCGGACTGCACGCCCATGAATGGCGCCAACGGCCGTGCGTCTCGATACGCGGGCGAGGTTTGGTACTACATCGGCGATTACCACTTCGACAATCCGCCGATCGTGAACGCGGATCTCGGCAACGCATACGCCATCGCTGCGTATCTCGCATCGATGAGAGCCAGCGAGATCCGTCGTCCGACCGCCGCCAGCGGCGCGCCGCGCGCGAACGGCACCAGTCCCGTGGGTCTGCAGGGCACCGACACGACCGTCGCGGGTGCCGATCCGAGTCAGAGCAACACCGGCAACGGTGTGACCGCCGCGAACTCACCCGGACGCGCGCAGTTCAGCGCCGACATCGAGTACGGAACCTACTGGTCCAAGTCGCTCTACAAGATCGGCTGGAGCTACTTCCGCATGATCAACGGCTACCCGCGCGCGCTCGAAGCGTTCGCACGGTTGCTGGACTACGACGACTACGCCGGCTCCGAAACCGCCACGCAGGGCAACCGCAGCGACACGATCAAGTGGATCGGTGTGATCTTCACCGAGTCGAGCTGGGGCAGCGCGACGAACAATGACGCCATCGAGTGCCAGGCGCTCGTCGAGAGCGTCGCCCGTCCACCGACCGACGCGCCGCGTCCGTTCGACTGCGCGGGCATCATGCGCATCATGTCGCCGCTCTCGCCGATCGCCGTGATGAACGCGCGCGATTCGCAGTCCGCCGCGCGCACGACGCCGGTTCCCGGCCGTACTGCGTTCATTCCGCAGGACCGTCCGTGGACGCCCGAAGCGTATCTCGAACTCGCGAACGATTACTTCCAGCAGACGAAGTACTACGAAGCGATCACGCTCTACCGCATCTTCCTGCAGCTCTACCCGCTGCATTTCCAGGCCCCGCACGTCGCCGAGAACATCGCGATCTCGTACGAGCGCCAGCGCCAGTTCGATGCGGCGATCAACGCGCGCGGACGCCTCGCGGACTACACCGAGCACTCGCGCTGGTGGGACGCGAACAACTCGCACCCCGATGCGCAGCGCTACGCGGAACTCGTCGCGCGCAATTCGCTTCACGACAACGCGATCCAGCACCACCAGAACGCGACCACGCTGCGTTCGCAGTCAGCGACGTTCGCGCGTTGCGCGGCGGGTGCAGCCGGCGGCAACGCGTGTCAGGCGGCGCGCACGGCGCGTGAGCGAACCGAACTCCAGACGCGCGCGTTCGAAACCTTGCAGCGCGCGAACGAAGAGTACGGACTCGCGATCACGGCCTACAACCAGTTCATCCAGAACTACCCGAACGACGAAGCGGCCTACGAGTTCCGCTACAACCGCGCCGACGCGATGTACTGGGCCGGTCGCTACGCCGATGCGGCACGCGCATACGGCGAAGTGCGGGAGTCGAACGAAAACGATCAGTACCTCGTCGCCGCGGCATTCAT
Source organism: uncultured Myxococcales bacterium (assembly GCA_966212315.1). GTDB lineage: Bacteria > Myxococcota_A > Polyangia > Polyangiales > CBIHQZ01. The sequence continues at coordinate 2,449 of CBIHQZ010000396.1, read as the reverse complement.
GGCGGTGAAAGCGCACGAAGCGCAGATCCGTCTCGCGGCGAACACGCACCAGATGGATCCCTGTCTGGCGGTCCGCGCGGGCATCAACGCGAGCGAACTTCTCGACGCGCAGACGGGACGCGCGCTGCTCGACGGAACGCAGGCGGGTCAGTGCGCGGATGTGCCGAGCGCCCCTGCGGCGGCCGGCGCTTCGGCCGCTCCGAGCGGCGCAGCGAGCATCCTGGCGATCAATATTCCGGACAACGTTCGCCAGCTCATGGACGCCCGCATCGCCTTCTCGAACCGCGTGCCGCGCGCGCTCGACTCCGAGCAGGGGTTGCGCGAAGTGTTCACGCCCGATCCGGCACACCCGGAGAGCAATCCGCCGTTCCGCGCGAAGTTCGCGTACCTGAATGCGCGCACGCTGCTCTGGTACGGACAGGTCCGCGAAGCCGAGGCGCTGTATCGCCAGGTCCTGCAGACCTACTGCAACGATGCAACCGTCGCTGGCGCTGCGTTCGCCGACTTGCACAACTTGCTGCTCCGTCAGGGGCGCGATGACGACCGCGAAGCGCTTGCAAACGAGCAGGCGAATCGATCCTGCGCAGGCGTCGATCGTGCCACCGTCCAGTCGACCCTGACCGACTCTCGCTTCCGCCACGCGATGGATACGTTCCATCGTGCCGAAGCGGCTTCGGGCGCCGAGTCGATCACGCTCTACGAACGCGCCGCGAACGAGATGCGCGCAGCAGTTCGCGCAAATCCGAACCACCCGCAGGCGCCGCTCGCGACGTTCTATACGGCGCTCGCGTTCGAACGCACCAACCGGTTCGACACTGCGACGCAGACCTACATGCAGATCACGCAGCAGTTCAACAACCTGAACGTGATCGGCGCGACCCCACCGCGCGAGTTGCAGGGCTCGGATCGTCAGGAACGAATCAACATCCTCGAGGTGTCGAACTTCCGCGCTGCCGTGAACTCGGACCGCACGTTCGACTACGACAGCGCGATCCGCTTCTTCAACACAGTCGTGAGCGATCCGCGCTTCTCGAACGCACAGGACCACGCGGGCCATGTGCACGACTCGCTGGCGAGCATCGCGCTCATCCAGACCAACCTCGGTCGCTGGACGCAGGCACGCGACGCGTGGCGCGCTTTCCTTCCCCGCACCGAAGCCGGTCGCGAGCGAGCGGTTGCAACGTACCGCATCGCGGAAATGCCGTTCCGCGCACAGAACTGGGCCGAAGCGGTGCGCTCGCTTCGTGAATACCGACGCGCGCAACCGATGAACGCGGACACCGCCGAGTTCCACGTCCAGGCGCAGTACAACATCGCACAGGCGCTCCGCAGCCAGAACGATCAGACCGGTTACCGTCGCGAGCTTCGCGCGGTGGCCACGGTCTTCGAACAGTCCGGCCAGCGACCCGCGTCGCGTGCTGCGGTGTTCGCGGCCGAGGCCTTGTTCCTCGACCTCGACGCACGCGTGACCACGTTCACGCAACGGACGCTCGTACAGGGCACGGGCGATCGTCTCGCCGCGCAGGTGCGCGCACTCGACACCGAACTGTCGTCGATCGACGACGACTCCGTTCGCATCTTCCTCTTGCTCGGTGGCGAGTTCTCGATCGCGGCACTCGAGCGCAACGGCGAGGCGCACGAACACCTCGCGACGCAGGAAGCGCGCGTGACCTCGCTCTTCCAGATCTCCGCTGCGCAGCAGCGCCAGATCACGACCGCCGAGGCGAGCGCGACGCGGCTCGAGCACCTCGCGGATCAACTCAACGGCCGCAATCCGACGCTCGAAGATCGGCTCCGCGGTCAGGCGACGGAAGTTCGCGACCGCATCCAGCAGATGCGCGACAACATGACCTCGGAACTCCAGACGCAATTCGACCGCCTCGCGGCTGAACAGCGGCGATCAGCGATTCGTTCGTACGCGTTGTCGATCCACCTCGCGCGCCGCACGAACATTCCGACGACGTTCGCGTCGCGCGCTCTCGAGCACATCCGCCTCGAGGAAAACGCGCCACTCATCGAGGAAGCGATTCGCGCGATGCCGGCGAATCTCGTGCAGGCGACGCAGTTCGTCTACACGCCGCACATGTTCGATACCGAAGCACCGGGCGCAACGCTCACGCAGCAGCAACCGGTCGCCACTCCGGGGCTGGCAGGAGAATGATCGTGAAGAATCGTGGCAACACGACGATGCGAGCCGCCGTTGTCCTGATGCTCGCGGCGGCGCTGGCCGGCTGCCCGGCCGACCAGACGCAGTCGTCGTCGGGACCGCCGGGAACGAGTTCGTCGACGGGCACCAGTTCGGGCAACGAGAGCACCAGCAGCACGGCGCCCTCGATGGACGAAGCGGGTCACGGCACCGGTGCTCTTGCAGGCGGCGCGGATGCGGGCACCACTGCGCCACCGCCAGCGTCGCCGGACGCAGGCGCGTCTCCCGCACCGACGGCCGCCG
>CBIHQZ010000395.1:0-6433 GCA_966212315.1 uncultured Myxococcales bacterium | reverse complement strand
AACCGCTGCCGGCGATGCGATGCACGGCCTTCCCGAACACGTACTCGTCGTACTGCAGGCGCTCGGCGACGCGGACTCTCTCCTGCCGCTCACGGGATCGTTCACGGATTCCGATGCGCGCGCCGCGCTGGCAGCGGTCGAACACGCCGTGGTCGCGAGCGCGGCGGAACAAGTCGCCCATCAAGATCCAGCCATGCGCCGCGCGGCGTTGCGCGTGATCGAGCGGAGCGATGCGCCCGAAGCGCTGCATGCACTCGCCCGTGCCGTTGGCGACGTCGACGAGGGAATCGCGATTCGTGCGATCCGGGTGCTCGCGCAACGTCCCTCGGATCCCGCCGCATTCGAGGCGATCGCGGGACGCATCGATCCCACTGTGCCGTGGAGCGTTCGCGCCGCCGCGGCCGGCGCACTCGCGAACTCGCGTGACCCGCGCGCGGTCGCCCGTCTGGCCATCGCACTCGCCGAGGACGAGTACGAATACGTGCGCGCCGAGAGCGCCCGCTCGCTTGCGACGCATCGCGATGAACCGCCCGCTCGCACCGCCCTCGCGCGCGCGGCGACCGGCGACCCCGCCGAGTCGGTCCGCACGGCCGCATCGCGCGCCCTCGCGTCGCAATAATAGAAAGGCGATCCGATTGCCCGGGACGGAGCCCGGCGGACGCGTGCGATCCGAGTCGCTCGCCGATAGACCTGCTTCGGCGTTGACGTCCCGAAGACAACCCGCCTACGCTCCGCTCGGCCACGGACTCGATGGAGACAGATGTCGGATTTGTCTGCGCGCGGTGCGACACCTTCTCGCCTTTGGGCACGCCGTTGTGCGGGTCGTGTGGCGCGGAGTTGTCGTTCGCGAAACCCGCGAGTGCTGCTCCCGCAGCGCCGGGCACACCTGCGCCCGGATTACCCGGTCTCCCTGGCCTGCCCGGACTCCCAGGGATGCCGTCCGCGCGCCCGAGCGCACCGGTCCCCGGAACGAGCGCGCCCCCCGGCCCGCCGTCTCGCCCCGGAGTTCCTGCCGCAGCACCCGAACCGCCGCCGCCCCCGAGCGTCGGACCGATCCAGATCCCCGCAGGTTTCGTACTCACGGAGGCGTTGATGGACCAGGCCCGTAGTTACATCTGCAAAAAGTGCTACACGCCCGTTCCGCCGGGTCACAAGTTCTGTGGCCGTTGTGGCGAGAGCGTGCCGCGTGAAGTGCTCACCGCGCAGACGCTTCTCCTGTCGAACCTGCTCGAGCCCGGCAAAGCCAAGCTCGTGGTGATCAAGGGCGAAGGCTTCAGCACCGACGCCGGCGACGAAACCGCGTTCCTTCTCGGTGGACGGCAGCATCCCGCCGGTCGCACGCAAGGGCAGATTCTTTTCGATCGCGACGCGTGGGTCTCGCCGAAGCACGCGAACTTCTATTACCGCGACGACGGCAAGCTCCTGGTGAAGGACGAAGGCTCGCTCAACGGCGTGTCGATGCGCGTTCGCCAGCCGGTCGAACTGCAGGTCGGCGACGTGTTCCTCGCGGGCGAACAGGTCTTCCGTCTCGACGCGACGCCGCGCGCCGGCGATCAGCCCGACGCCGACGGCACCTACTTCTACTCGTCGCCGAAGCGCCCCTCGCCGTTCCGCATCACGCAGCTTCTTCGCGGCGGGCAGACCGGCATGGTGATCTGCGCGCGCGAGACGAGCGTCACGATCGGTCGCGACAACTGCGACATGAACTACCCGAACGATCCGTACATGTCTGGCCGTCACTCGAAGGTCGAGATCGGCGCGAACGGCAAGTACACGCTCTCGGACATGGGCAGCAAGAACGGCACGTACGTGCGCATCCATGGCGAGCGCGAACTCGCGAACGGCGATTACGTCTTCATCGGCCGCGAACTCTTGCGCGTGGACATCACGGCCTGAGCGATCGAACGGCAACGGCATTCACGTCATGTGTGACGTCCCGGACTGCGCGGCATGCGGGGGCGGGCGAAGTCAGAGGGAACGGAGGCTTGCGGTGATCAGTTGTCCGAAGTGCGGCAAGGAGAATCAGGACCACTACAAGTTCTGCCTCGGCTGCGGCAACGAGCTGCCTCGCGACGGTCAGGGCGCGAGGCCTTTCCAGCCCACGCCCCCCGCGGGTGTTCCCTCGGCGGCCGGTGCACGTCCTGCGGGCAATGCACCGGCAGCACCGCCTGCTCCGGCGCCGTTCGGTGGCGCTCCGCCCGGACCGCCGGCACCGTCACCCTTCGGTGGCCCGCCGGGTCCCTCGCCGTTCGGTGGCGCTCCGCCGGGACCGCCCGCACCGGCACCCTTCGGCGGTGCTCCGCCGGGGCCGCCCGCGCCGCTCGGATCGGCAGGACCGTTCGGTGGCGCGCCGATTCCCGCTTCGATCAGCTCACCGCCCCCGCCCGTCGGGTCCCCCGCCAGCGCGGGGCCGAAGCCCGCGGCGACGTGCCCGCAGTGCGGAACGCCGAACACCCGCGGCGCACGCTTCTGCCTCACGTGCGGCAACGATCTCTCCGTTGCGTCGATGCCGGCCCCGGCACCTGCACCCGTTGCCGAACGACCCGCGCCGGCCCCTGCACCCGCTCCCGCACCGTTCGGTGGCAGCGCGCCGGCCGCGGCTTCGCAGCCGGTCGGAACACGTCCGTCCGCCGTGCGCCTCGTGCTGATCCGCCCGGACGGAAGCGAAGGCGGCACGTTCCAGTTGAACGAAGGCATCACGCCGGTCGGTCGCGATGCGGGCGGGCTCTTCGCGGGAGATTCGTACCTCTCGCCGCGCCACGCGACCTTCACAGTGAACGGTCAGACCGTGAGCGTCCGCGACGAGAACTCGCTCAACGGCGTGTACATCCGCATCGAGCGCCAGGCACCGGTCGAAATCCGCGACACCGAGATCTTCCGCATCGGGCAGGAGATCCTGCGCTACGACGCGTACAAGCCGGTCGCGCCCGAGAGCGACGGCACCGAGAAGCAGGGCGCGCAGATCGAAGGGCTCGTCGGAAAGATCTCGTTGATGATCGGTCGCGAGACCTACGGCAACGCGTTCCCGATTCCGGTCACCGGTTTGTTCCTCGGTCGCGAGCGCGGCGACATTCTCTTCCCCGAAGACGGCTACGTGTCCGGGCTGCACTGCCAGATCAGCGTCGAGGGCGGCAAGGTCATGCTCACCGACGTCGGCAGCTCGAACGGTTCGTACGTCCGCGCACGCGGCGAACGCACCGTGCGCAACGGCGACCTGCTGCTCATCGGGCAGCAACTCTTCCGCATCACGATGTGATCACTCGGCGGATCGACCGCCGAGCATTCACCACCGCCTCACGCTTCACCCCGCATTCAACGCACGAATGAACCGCACGCGCAGCGTCGGCTCGAGCTGCGGCGTTCCTCGCAAGATCGCTCGCATCGCTGCGCAACCCTGCGCCGGGGGGGCCGCCGCACCCGCCTGCGAAGCCGCCTCGATCGCCGCGCGATCCTCGGGCGTCGCCGCCGCGCTGATCTGCCCGAGCGCTTCGCCGATCGCGCTCTGATCGACCTGCACCGGTCCGTTGGCGCCGAGCTCGAGTGACGCCGCGCGGGCCGAGAGACGCAGCCACATGTGGAGATCGGGGTCGTTCAATCGCGCGAGCGACGCCGCGATCGCGGCACCGTCGGTGTGTCCCGACCAGAGCCCGGCGCACACCGCTTCGGAGTTCGTCGCGAGCTGCAATCGCAACTGCGTGAACGTGTCGAGGTCCGCCGGCGCGAGTCGGTTGAGCCCCTGCGCCGTCAGCTGCGCCCCCACCGCACGTGCGCGCGCTTGATCGGCACCCGGCCCGGCGCGCCGCTGCAGTTCCTGCTCGAACCGCGGGTCACGCATCAACGGCCCCATCTCTTCTTCGATGATGCGACCGAAGCGATCCTGCTGCCCCATCGGCACGTTCATCCCGGCGGCCACTGCGCGCCCGGACGTCTGCGAATGCCGAATCCCTCGCAGCGCCACGCTGCCACCGACCGCGCCTACCGCCGCGGCGATCACTGTGATCACCACGCCTGCTCGATTGTTCTCGCTCATCGCTTCTCTCTCTCGTGCGCCGTGTTCTCAGAACCCGGCATCGTGCGCGAGCGTCACCACGTCGCGATAGAACGCGAGGTGATCCCATCCGGCGCTGTCCGTTCCATTGTTCGCGATCTGCCCGACCTCGTCGAAGTGATCCGCGGGGATGCATCCCATCCACACGCCCCACCGACCGCTCTGCACCTCGACCATGCCGTCGTTCACGTGCGCAATCGGATCGCCTTGCTCGAGATACAACGAGGTCGGGTAGAGCAGCGGATTCGCCGAATCGAGCGCGGTCGCGTCGTTCTCGAAACGCGCGCCGCCGCACTGCGTGATGCCGATCCGCAGATTGCTCCGCCCGCTCCACGACCAGTAGGTGACGCGCGCGTCGTCCGGATTGGCGCGATTGAAATCGACCGCCGCGGCTTCCGACAGTCCACGCATCGTCGCCTGGATGTTCACGTCGTTGCGCGCGTCGTTGTAGGCGAGCCCCACGAGCTGCGCGATCGTGTTGACGAAGTCGCTCGAGAGTCCGGGCACGCCGTTGAGCACCGCGTCGGCGATGCGTGTTCCGCGATGCGGCGTGGCCACCGTGGCGAGAAGCGCGACGCGATCGCCGTAGCCCAGCGTGGAGATCATGTAGCGCGCGTCGAGTCCGCCTTGCGAATGCGCGACGAGCACGACCTTGGCGCTGTCGGTCTGCGCGAGCACCGTGTCGATGTACGCAGCGAGTTCGCGTGCGCGCACTTCGGGCGGATTGAAGGGCGTGACCTCGGCTTCGAACACGGTCTCGCCGTGCGAACGAAGATCGCGCGCGACGTTGTAGTAGTAGTTCAGCGGGCCGATCTGGCGGAACCCCGCGAACCCGTGGTGCAGCACGATCGGATAGGGCGGGCCGTGGCCGCGATGTGCATCGCCGGATGCTGCATCGCCCGCGTCACTCGGCGGAATCACCACGTCGACGAGAGTCTGCGTGGCATCGTCGTTCGATACGTCTCGCGTCGTCACCGCGGCATCACGCGCAGCGTCCTCGCCGTAGTGCGGCGACGTCGTCGTTCCGCACGCCGGCAGCGCGATCATCAACGCACCGAAAAGCATCGATCCGCGCCACGCCCGCATCGCGTGATGGTCGCGCCGATGGGCGGCGTGCGTAAAGCCATCCGCGGCCATTCGCATCGACGCCGGAATGACCGCGCCCGCAAACGTCTTTCCCGCCATCGCCGAGAGCGACTACCCTCCGCGCGCGTCTCAACCGCCCCCGAGGAGTCACACGATGTCCAGCACGCCGACCGGAACGCTCAAGCGCACGCCTCTCTACGAAGAACACAAGGCCGCGGGCGGAAAGATCGTGCCGTTCGCAGGGTGGGAGATGCCGGTGCAGTACTCGGGCATCGTCGACGAGCACAACACCGTGCGCAACGCGGTCGGGTTGTTCGATGTGTCGCACATGGGAGAGCTCGTGGTCGAAGCGCCGAACGCGCTCGCGCTCGTGGGCTCGCTGGTGACGAACGACGTGGAGACGCTGCAGGACGGTCAGGCGAAGTACACGGTGTGCTGCAACGACAAGGGCACCGTGCTCGACGACTTGATCATCTACCGCGTCGCCGCCGACAAAGTGCTCGTGGTCTGCAATGCGTCGAACCGCGACAAGATCATTCCGCACTTCCAGAAGCAGCTCGCCGGCAAGGCGAAGGTCACCGACATCTCGGACGACACGGCGCTCATCGCGGTGCAGGGACCGAAGGTGTGGGAGCTGCTCGCGCGTGCCGGCGCCGAACCGCGCGTGGCGGAGATGCCGAACTTCCACTTCACCGACACGACGATCGCCAACGTGGCGTGCACCGTCGCGCGCACGGGCTACACGGGCGAAGACGGTGTCGAGATCTTCTGTCCGCCCGCGGATGCCGCACGAATCTGGCGCACGCTCCTCACGCTCGGCAAAGACCTCGGCGCGAAGCCCGCGGGCCTCGGTGCGCGCGACACGCTGCGCCTCGAATGCAAGATGGCGCTCTACGGCAACGACATCGACGAGACCACCAACCCGCTCGAAGCAGGCCTCGCATGGACGGTGAAACTCGACAAGGGTGACTTCATCGGCCGCGACGCGTTGAAGAAGGTGCATGCCGATGGCGTGTCGCGAAAGCTGGTGGGCTTCGAAGTCACCGACCGCGCGATCGCGCGACACGGACATGTGATCGTCGACGAAGCGGGCAACGACGTCGGCATCGTGACCTCCGGATCGCCGTCGCCCACGCTCGGCAAGAACATCGGGCTCGCGTACGTGCCGGTCGCATCGAGCAAGATCGGAACGGCCATCCAGTTCAAGGATCCGCAGCGCGGTCGCGTCGCGAACGCGGTCGTCGTGAAGACGCCCTTCTACAAGAAGAAGTAGTCCCGCACCCTCCCGCCGATTTCGCG
>CBIHQZ010000394.1:0-6452 GCA_966212315.1 uncultured Myxococcales bacterium | reverse complement strand
AGCGGCTCGACCCGCGCCACCATCACCATCAGCATCACCAGCGCCGAGCGCGCCGATGCCGCCGAAGCCCGCCGCGCAATCCGCGCCCGACGAACCGCGCATTCGCGAACTGTTCGATCGTTATTCGCAGAGCCGTAAGCAGACCGGCGAGGGCGAGGTCACGTTCGACGCTGTCGCGCGGCAGGTACGCGACACGCTGCCGAAGCTTGCGGAGAAATATCCGGGGGCCGATGTGTCGATCGACGTGGCGGTGAAGGACGGCCGCACCGTGCTGCGACCGGTCGTGCGGAAAAAGTAGCGAAACGCCCTGCGCGCAGACCCCTCCCCATCATTTGGATCGCTGCGTTCGCTTGCCCCTCCCCGGCCGACAGCCTCACGACACGCATCGACGCGCGATGCTGTCGGTCGAAGAGGGGCACTCGCGATTCTCTTCGTGTCACGCGCGGCGCTGATGGATTGCCTTCTTCGGACGACGCTTGCGTGGGTGAGCATCGCGCGGGGGTCGTTCGGGCGCGCAGTCCGACGTGAAGATGCTTGGAGGGGTCGAGCGAACCGAGCCCGCCTCACCCGCGTCGCAGCTTCAACACCGCGATCTCCGGCGCCACCCCGAACCGCGCCGGCGGGCCCGAAGTGCCGTTGCCCGCGTGCACGTAGAGCGCGGTCGTCGCGTCGCGATACAGACCGAGCGTGTAGCGATACCGCAGTCGCGCGAGGTTCCATCGCCGCGCGAAGAACGGCACCGCGAACTGCCCGCCGTGCGTGTGTCCCGACACCACCAGGTCCACGTCGCCGCGCTTCGCGATGCGCGGGAACGTCTCGGGGTCGTGCGCGATGAGCACGCTCGCACCGTCGCGCTCGCTGCGCGCTGCCAGCGCGAGGTCCACGTCATCGCGCCGGGTCCACGAATCGTCGATCGCCGCGATGTGCAGCGACCCACCACGCGGCCCCGCCACCGACACGCCGCGATTGCGCAGCACCCGCGCACCGCCGGCCGCCATCGCTTCGTCGATCTCGTTCACCGCGCCGAAGTAGTCGTGGTTGCCCATCGACGCGAACACGCCGAGCGGAGCTTCTTTCGCGAGCGACCGCACCAGCGCGGTGATGTCGTCGACGTACCCCACGCCGTGCGTGACCATGTCGCCGGTGAGCAGCACCGCGTCGGGGTGCTCGCGCGCCACGCGCCCCGCGAGATAGCCCAGATACGCGCGCGGCATGTACGGCCCGCAGTGCAGATCGGAGAGCTGCGCGAAGGTCACGCCGTCGAGGGCGGGATCGAGACGGGGCACCACGACGTCGACGCGGCGCGTGCGCACCCAGAATCGCCGCACCAGCACCGCGTACGCGCCCATCGCGAAGCACGTTGCGTAGAGCGCCGCGAGCACCGCGAAAACGTGCACGGGGACGTGCGCCAGTCGCATTGCAGCGAGCACCAGCAACGCGAGCCAGCCGAGCGGCCCGAACACGAGCGACGCGGTGAAGTGCACGAAGAACGGCGTCTCGAAGAACCACACCCGCGCGAACCCGGAGCGCCGGTGATCGGTCCAGTCGGCGAGTCGGAAGTACATCGGCGTGTGGATGATCAGCACCGCGAGGATCGCGAGCGGCGCTGCGAACGACGCGAGCCCGGCGTGCCCGAACGCCAGTGCGACGAGCACGGCGAACGGCACCTGCAGCGCGAAAGTGATCGCGAGGATGTTGCGGGTGAACTTCCGCCGCCAGGCGTCCATCCGCGGGCGGGGACGAGGCGAGCGGGGCGACGATTCGGTCATGGATGCGACAGCCACAGTCGCAGAAATATGGCGGCTGGAATCACCCCGCGCGAACCGAAAGGACGGCGGAGTTGCGAGCGAACGCGGGTGCCCCACTGAACTGTGGGTGGCACGTCGTGACGTGCCGGCGCCGAGTGCGACACCGCATGGCTCCGCGGGTAAACCGAGCCGCCGAAATGAGACACGCCTCGGCGACGGCGAAGTGAATCACCGACGGTCGAGGCGCATACGGGCAGGGGAACGTGAGGGCCGGAAATCCTAGAACAGGGCGCGGAGATCGATCGCCGCGAGCTTCTTCTGCTCACGAACGGCGTTCACGGCGCGGAGGATGCGGTTCTTCGACGGACCCGAAACGGTCTTCTCGCCCTTGAGTGCGGCGACCAGCGCGCGCTCGGTGACGGCGCGGCCCGAACGCGGCTTCTTCGCACGCGCGGCCTTGGCGGCATCGTCTTCCTTGCCGGCCGACGCCTTCTTCGCGCGCTTGATCGAACGGTCCTCGAGCTGGAGCGACTCGAGCTCGTGCGACTTCGCGAGGATGCGAGCGGGGTCGATCTTCGCTTCCTTGAGCGAGGTGGCGAGCTTCGAAGTGGCGGTCTTGAGGGCGTCGGCGAGGTGGCTCATCAGTGCTTTTCCCGTTGAATGGAGAATGAAAAGGGGCGCGATGTGTAGCGCGACTTCGCGGCGCTCACAAGAAGCCTCCGTCGGGGGTGGGCGAGAAGGATCTAGAGCTTCTTCACTGCGAGCACGACGGTACCCGGATGACCGAGGCGGGCGGCGTGACGTGCGCTGGCGATCGTGCGCGCGGCGATCCGAACGGTTTCGATCGGCGCGCTCTCGTCATGGCGACGGCGCAGTTGGATTTCGAACATCGGCGTGAGCGACGTTCCGAGCGAGGTCGGAGACACCGGCGTGGCGATCGCGACTGGCGCGAGATCGGGAACGGCCTGGAGAGTCTTGGCGGCTTTCATGAACTCCTCGGGGTGGCTCCTGCGAATCCGAGGTGGGGGAATCGCAGGGACGACCGGAAGGATAGTTGGAAAGGGAGGACTTGCCTAGTGGTAAGGCGCGGATCCGAAGAGCCGGTCGAGACCGACTAGAGCGAAATGGCCGACGAGCATGGAGCGCGAAGCGGGACCGTGGGGCAGTGCGCGAACATGAACAGAGCCATCGGCGTGCGTGCAATGCGGACGGCGATCAGAGGCAACCGAGCATCCCGAGCCTGTCGAAGGAAGCAGTGAGGCCCTTCGACCTCGCGCTTCGCAGACTGAGCGCTGCGCTCACGATGACCGGGATGCTCGGGCGCGCTCGATCGGGGGAGGGATGCTCGGGTGCGCTCGATGATGGGAAGGATGCTCGCGGCGGGACGAACTCCGCGCGCTACTGCTTTACGAGATTGCGAAGCACCGTCTGCAGGATGCCGCCGTTCTTGTAGTAGACGACGTCGACCGGCGTATCGAGGCGCGCGACGGTCTCGAACGACACCGTGCTGCCATCGGGGCGCGTCGCGGTGACGTTCAGTCGCTGGCGCGGCGTCATGTTGTCGCCGATGCCGTGGATCTCGAATGTTTCCTTCCCCGTCAGTCCGAGGCTCTCCGCGTTCTGCCCGTTCGTGAACACCAGCGGCAGCACGCCCATGCCGACGAGATTGCTGCGATGGATGCGTTCGTAGCTCTCCGCGATCACGGCGCGCACCCCGAGGAGCAGCGTTCCCTTCGCGGCCCAGTCGCGCGAGCTGCCGGTGCCGTATTCCTTGCCGGCGATCACCACCAGCGGCGTGCCCTCGGCCTTGTACTTCTCGGCCGCGTCGTAGATCGACATCTGCGTGCCCGACGGCTGGTGCAGCGTGAGTCCGCCCTCGACGCCGTTGAGCATGACGTTCTTGAGGCGGATGTTCGCGAACGTGCCGCGCACCATCACTCGGTCGTTGCCGCGGCGCGATCCGTACGAGTTGAACTCGTCGCGCGAGACGCCGTGCTGCGTGAGATACGTCGCAGCGGGTGATCCGTTGGCGATGTCACCGGCGGGCGAGATGTGATCGGTGGTGACCGAGTCGCCGAGCACCGCGAGAACCCGCGCGCCCTTGATCGGTGCGAGCGGCGCCGGCTCGCGCGTGAGGCCGATGAAGAACGGGGGTTCCTGGATGTACGTGGACTTCTCGTTCCACTTGTAGAGATCGCCGCCCGAGCCCGCGATCGCCTGCCACTCGGCGCTTCCCTTGAACACGTCGGCGTAGACCTTCTCGAACATCGCCGGCGTCACCGACTTCTCGACGACCTCGGACACTTCCTTGGTGGTCGGCCAGATGTCGCGCAGGAAGACCGGCTTGCCGTCGCTGCCGGTGCCGAGCGCGTCCTTCTCGAAGTCGATGTCGGTCGTGCCCGCGAGTGCATACGCGACGACGAGCGGCGGCGACGCGAGGTAGTTCGCCTTCACGTGCGGGTTGATGCGGCCTTCGAAGTTGCGATTGCCCGAGAGCACCGCCGACGCGACGAGTTTGCCGTCGACCACTGCCTTCGCGACTTCGTCCGGGAGCGGGCCCGAGTTGCCGATGCACGTCGTGCAGCCGTAACCGACGATGTTGAACTTGAGCTTCTCGAGGTCGGGAAGAAGCCCCGACTCACGGTAGTACTCGGTGACCACCTGCGAGCCCGGTGCGAGCGAGGTCTTCACCCAGGGCTTCACGGTGAGTCCCTTCGCGACGGCTTTGCGTGCGACGAGACCGGCGGCGAGCATCACGCCCGGGTTCGAGGTGTTCGTGCAGCTCGTGATCGCTGCGATGACCACCGCGCCATGACCGATGGTGCTGGTCGTGCCGTCGGTGTGCCGCACGGTCGCGGTCGCGCCGAGATCGCTCTCGCCGAGGCCGAAGCCGCGGTCCTTCACCGGCGCACTCAGCGACTTCTTGAACGAGGCCTTCATGTCGCGCAGCGCGACGCGATCCTGCGGGCGCTTCGGACCCGCGAGACTCGGTTCCACCGTGCTGAGATCGAGTTCGACGGTGTCGGTGAACACCGGATCCGGCGACGCATCGGTGCGGAAGATCCCCTGCTCCTTCGCGTACGCTTCGACCCGCTTCGCTGCGGCCGTGCGACCGGTGCGGCGGAGGTATTCGAGCGTGGTCGAATCGATCGGGAAGAAGCCCATCGTCGCGCCGTACTCGGGCGCCATGTTGGCGACAGTGGCGCGATCGGCGAGCGACAGCGTCGAGAGTGCGGGGCCGAAGAACTCGACGAACTTGTCGACCACGCCCTTCTTGCGGAGCGCCTGCGTCACCGCGAGCACGAAGTCGGTGGCGGTCACGCCTTCCTTCAACTGCCCCGTGAGCTTCATGCCGATCACTTGCGGCGTGAGCATGAACATCGGCTGCCCGAGCATCGCGGCTTCGGCTTCGATCCCGCCGACGCCCCATCCGAGCACGCCGAGGCCGTTGATCATCGTGGTGTGCGAGTCGGTGCCGACGAGCGTGTCGGGGTAGGCGACCTCGCCCTTCTCGTCCTTGCCGAGGAGAACCGTCTCGGCGAGGTACTCGAGATTCACCTGGTGCACGATGCCGGTGGCGGGCGGCACGGCGCGGAAGTTCTGCACGTTCGACTGACCCCAGCGGAGGAACTCGTAGCGCTCGCGATTGCGATGGAACTCGAGCTTCGCGTTGATCCCGAGCGACTCGGGCTTGCCGAACGAATCGACCTGCACCGAGTGGTCGATGACGAGGTCGACGGGCACGAGCGGGTTGATCTTCTTCGGATCACCACCGAGTCGCGCGACTGCGTTTCGCATCGCCGCGATGTCGACGAGCACCGGGACGCCGGTGAAGTCCTGAAGGATCACGCGGGCCGGCTTGAACGGCAGTTCGACCTGCTCGGGCGACGCGGCGTTCCAACGCGCGAGGCGCTTCACGTCTTCTTCGGTGACCGTGAACCCGTCGCAATTGCGGAGCACTGCTTCGAGCAAGACCTTGATCGAGAACGGCATCTTCGCGAGATCGTTCGCGAGACCCGCCTTCGCGAGCTGCGAGAGACGGTAGATGCCGAGTTGCTTGCCGTCGCACTCGAACGTGCCGCGTGCGCCGAAGGGATCGAAGACTTTCGTGGGTGCCGTGGTCGCCATGTTGATGCCGACGGGGATAGGCTCCCGCGCGCAGCCCGTCAATGGCTTCTCGTTGGGCGCAGGCACTCGCGATGCACGGTATTTCGGCTGTGAGGTGCACGTGATGCGAACGAGCGCAGCGATCGATCGGACGAGATGGCGCGGTGTGCGCGGTGTGTTCGCGCTCGTGACGGTCGGGCTTGTCTCGGCCGCGGCGGGTGCGGCCAACGCGACGCCGCCCGGCAAGGGAGCGGCGGCACAGGAGTCGGTGAGCTTCGACGCGATGCACGGCAATCGACCGATGCAAACGACGCAGACCGCGTCGTCGATGCGGCCGACGCCGGCGCGAACGAACGCCACTGCGAACACGAATCGGAACGCGACCGAGCGGACGGGCGTGAGGCCGCCGCCGAACGCGCGCGGCGGCGGTCCGCGGCAGACGCCCCCGGCGCAGTGCGCGCACGGGCAGCCCTGCGTGGCGCCCGATCTGACACCCGGCGCGCCGCAGAATCAGTGGGACCGTGATCCGCGCGTGCCGCAGATGCGTGACATCAACGATCGAGGACCGGGCCCGCAAGCGATGGGTACGGAGCGGTA
>CBIHQZ010000393.1:0-6454 GCA_966212315.1 uncultured Myxococcales bacterium | reverse complement strand
CCCGCGCGCTGCGATCGAAGCGTTGCGTTGTGAAGCGACGTGCCGGGGGCGTCGCTTTCGCCGTACACGACGACGCGTACCCTGGTCTGCGCTTCGGACGCCGCGGCCTCGAGCGCGAGAATGTGACCAGCCGCCGTGCGGATGAGATCGCGTGCGTGGGGAGACAGTGATGCGTCGTCGCGGCGAAACGGAATGACGACCGACGAGAGCGCTTCGGACGCGGCAGCGAACGCATCGCTGGATCCGCGTGCGTGCACTTCGGAAAGGTCCACCGAGTCGACGCCTGGCAACGCTCGCGCCGCCCATCGCGCGTCATCGATCCAACGCGTCGACGCGGTCCCGCGCATGCGGAGCACGCGATCGTCGAGCGTCCACGACACGGTCGAAGGCGGACGCAACACGGGCTCGACGCGCGCGCGGACCATGCGTGGATCGAGCGAGAGGTACGGATTGAAATCCAGCTCCGTGTGCGACGCCGGGAGCCCCGCCCGCGCGATGACTCGAGCGGGTTCCTGTGCGCCCGGGTCACGCAGCCCGGTGAAGCGATAATCGCCCCGTCCGCGATGCTCGGCCGACGTGATCACCAGACCGGGCACGCTCTCGAGCGCGACGCGCGTGCGTTCGAACAAGCGCGAGTCAGCCGCAGCGGCACGCTCCGCGCGCATGGAGTACGCGAGCAGCGTCACGGCGAACACGACCAGTGCGCCGAGCGCAACGGCGCCGAGCGCGCGACGTGTGCGGGGCGGGATCGTGGGACGCGGGTGCCCGGAAAGAAGTGGCTCCATCAGCACCCGCGCCGCGTCGAAGGCCGCGGTGTCGCCGTGGAAGGTCGACAGTTCTTCGCGAAGCGTGACGTGAACTGCTTCCAGCGTTCGACCGAGCGTCGACGCCCACTCGGGTGGATCGGCGCCGCGCACGACTGCGACGAGCAGTGCCGAAGGACCGCGCTCGATCCAGCACTTCAGCTCGCCGAGGTCGAAGTGTTCGAGATGTGCGTCGCCGCGAAAGGCGTCGTTCACGAACGAGTCGATCGCGCTGAGCATCGCGGAAACCTGCGCAGGGTCTTGCGCGACGATGGACGGTGCTACGAGATGCTGCAGCAGCAGTCCCGAGTCGCGATGGACGAGGAGAAGCTGCTCGACGCGGTAATTCGCCGAATGGACCAATGCGACTTCGGCGAACGTGCGCCCCGTCCGCGCGGCTTCGATTCGCCAGCGTAGATTCGCGAACGCCGAGCGGCGCGCAAACGTCTCCTCGATCTTGCGCATGAGATCGCGCATGGCCGCCGCGATGGCGCGACGGATCGCGGGCGCGATGGCGGGATAGAGCGCGTCGGCGAAGCGTTCGGGATCACGGCGGACAGCGGTATGCACCGTGTCGACCACGATCGGTTGGAGCGCGCGCGAGATGGCAGGGCCGTGCCGATGCGACGTTTCGATCGCGGAGGGGAGCTTGTCCGCGAGACTGTCGACCGACGGCACGTCACGCGATTCGAGCGACTCGAGCCGCTGGCGTTCGGGCCCCACGAGGATCGCACGCAGCGTCTCGATCGACGCCTTCTCGCTTTCCGCAGCGCGACGTCGCGCGAGCGCGCGGGCGGACATCGCCGACTCACGATTCATGGCGGGCCTCGTCGCGATGTGCGCGGCCGCATTCGCTCACCTAGTGCTTTTCGCTCGTCCCGGAACCGCCGGGACGAGACGGCGGTGCGAAGGCCGGGTGCTCGCCGCCGAGTTCGGTGCCGAGCGCTTCGATCTCCTGCGAGACCATCGCGCGCATCTCGTCACGCGCGCGCCGGATCTCACCGAGGAAGTCCTTCGCTTGATCGAGCACCGTCTGCCGCAGGTCGCGCTGCGCTTTCGCCGTGGATTCCTCGAGCCGCACGAGCCGCGATTCCTGCGCGTGCAACGTTTCGCGTCCCTCTTGCGAGACGCCCTTGAGGGCATCGAGTTGCGCGGTGTGCTCGGCCGCGAGCCGCGACGCCAGCGCCTCGGCTTCACGCTGAACATGGGCTTCGAGCGCGTCGAGCCGGCGCGACACCTCGGTGCGCAACTCCTGCATCGTGGCGTCGTGGCGAGACTCCAGTTGAACGACGCGTCGTTCGATCTCGCGATAGTGCGCGCCGAACAAGATCTCGCGGATCTGCTCGAGCCCGACCGGGATCGAGACGCTCGGCGCCGACGTGGTCGTCTCGCGTGCGCTCGATGCGCCCGTGTCGTTGCGTGCGTCGCTGCTCTTGGTCGTCGTCATGGCATCCCTCCCCCGATCGGCGCGTGGCCCCGAGTGAATTGCGGAAGGCCCGGCCCACGCCGCGCAATCGCCACGCTCTCGGGCTCACGTGATTCGTTCGCTCGTGCGCGACGGCCCCCCGCGTTGTTGTCGCGCGCGTTCACACGCTGCCGGGAGCATTTGCAAGAACGCGCGCACGCGCCTCGGGCGTGCGAGGTGCGGGCGGGGCGATCGCCGAGTTCTATCGGGGGAAGGACGAGCGAGGCGGGAAGCGTTACTCGACGACTTCGACGTCGCCCGGCGGACGCGCGCGGTAATGCGCAGACACGTAGTCGTAGAGGTCGAGGAAGAAGGACTCCATGTGCGCATTGCCCGGGTTCGGCGAGTCCACGTAGAACGTGCCGCGCGGACATCCGTCGCCTTCGCGGCAACGACCGTCGGGGAAGACCATGATGACCTTCGCGGGGCGCTGCCATTCGGCGATGTTGCCCGACGACATGTAATTGCCGATCAACAAGCCCGACGCGCTGAGGTCGGAGGGCTGCATGCCGTAGCCGTGGAGGAAGAACACGACCGGGTACGTCTCGGTCGAGTGCGCCGTGTCGTGGTAGCCGGGCGGGAGATAGATCGACACCGGGCCGTCGCGATTCGCGCGGTCGGAGTGGAACGTGAAGTTGCAGAAGTACCCGTTCGCACAGCGGTTGGCATCGTCGGCCACCGACGAGAAACGAGCGATGTAACGACTGGTGTCCGGCCACCGCGACTGTGCCCACCAGACGGCCGCGTACAGACGATTGGTGATCTGCTCGACGGTGCCGACGTGGCCGCCGTCACCGTTCTGCAAGAGCGCCGCGCTCGCATCCGGGAAGCCGTAGCGAAGCAGCACGTGATCGGGGAGGTGCGCCCAGTCGACGTCGGTGAAGACGAAGCCGCTGTCGCTGTTTGGATCGAACATCGGGCCGCGCGAGAGCGGTCCGAAGTTGTTGAACACGCCGAGCGATTCGCCCTGTTGCGAGACGCCGCTCACGAAGTTGCTCGCGCTCGCACCGAAGTTGAAAAGATCGCGCGTGCCGCCATCGAGCCACATGCCGACGCGGTGCGCTTGATCGTGCGGGAGCGCCGCGTAGAGCGAGCGACCGTTGTGCGTGAGAAAGCCGTTGATGCCGGCGGCCATGTCCCAGCGGCTGTTTCCTTCGCCGACGTCGTACTGGCACGTGCGGCCACTCGGGCATGCGATGCCGTCGAGGCCGACGTCCTGGAATGGCTCGCCGGTCTCGTGAAGGAAGTTCGCTTCGGTGCCGGCCGGGTTGTAGACGCGATCGTAGTCGTCACCGGCGGGGTCGGGATTCGTCGCGACGTCGTAGCCCGTCTCGTCGCGCGATGCGATGCCGTCGGTGCCGGTGTCCTGCCACGGTTCGGCGAGATTGCGGATGACCGGCTCGCCCGGATCACGGATGCCGTTGTTGTTGATGTCGACCGCGAGACCCGGTTCGAACGGGTAATCGCCCTGCCCCGGAATGAACTCGCCCGCGTGACCCGGTGCGTGAAGACCATCACAGAACGTGATGACCGGAAGCGTGCCGTCGGGGTTGTACTCGTCGTCGTAGTAACCGCTCGGAATCACCACCGGGTGCGCGCAGCGTTCGGCATCGGTGCGCATGAGTTCGGTCGCAGGCACACCGAGCGGCAACACGCCGTTGGCAGGATCCGACTGCATGAGCGGGTTGCCGAACATGTGCGTGAGGTCGCGGTAGATCTGCGAGTACGACTGGCGGTCGAACGTGCCGCCCTGGCCATCGCGTCCGTCGGGGTAGTTCCAGTACTCGAAGTTCTGATCGACCGTGTAGTAGTCGTTCGGTTCGGGCGAACGCGCGTTGGTCGCCATCGAGCAGTCCATGCCGGCGGCGCGCTCGGCTGCGGTGCAGAAGCCGCCGAGATGCCAGCGCTGGAAGTAATCGCCGAACCATCCCCAGTCGGCCGCCGCGCCGAGCGGGAGGAGATAGTCGAACAGGTCGGGATGGCGCGTGCCGATCATGCTGGTGCCGATCGCACCCATCGAGATGCCGAGCAGCGCGCGGTAGGTGAAGTGGCGCGTCACGTGGCGCGTGCCGAGTCCGTGACGGATGACCGCTTGATACGTTCCCATCCGCGGCGCTTCGAAGTAGAGCGCCTTGCCGTCGGGCGTGAAGCGCAAGTTGCTGAGCGCGACGATGCGCGGCGTGTGACCGAGCGGGCCGCTGTACGAGATCTCCACCTGCGATTCGTAGTAGGTCGGCACGAGCGCGGGATTGATCGGAACAGTGAACGGGATCTCGCGTGGGTAGCGATAGACACCGGGCGAGAACGCGATGGCAGGGCCGATCGCGTCGTAGCCGGCGGGAACTTGATCCGCGGCGCATCCGATGCCGACGGTGGTCGCGGTCGTCGTAGTCGCTGTCGCGGGAACACTCACGCTCGCGAATTCGAGCGGTGTGCCCGCGGTGCCGTGCACCGAACCACCTGCGCCGAGCGTTCCCGACGCGGCCGCCGTCGCAGTCGGACACGACGGCACCGGTGCGGGCATGACGTAGACATCGACGACCGCAGACGTGCCGTTGCCGGTGGCTCCGGTGAACTGCGCGTGCAGTTGCGTGTGTCCGGGCGCGAGGCCGTTCACGACGAAGTCCACGGAGCCGTGCTGCGCGTCGATGTGAGTCATCGCAGGGGTCTGCGCGATGCCCGCGTCGTCGACGCGAAGTGCGAAATCCATCCCGCATCCCGAGTCGCGCCGCAGTCGCAGCATCACGTGCTGTTGCCCGCCGACCGTGATGTACACGGGGCCAGGATAGAGCGAGTGAATGGTCGACTGTTCGGTGCACGCGAACCCATCCGGCGTCGCGTCGGCGGGCGGCGCGTCGGTGGCTGCATCGTGGACGATGGAGTTGCCCGTGCAGGAGGCGGTCAGAGCAAGGAGCGAAAAGAGCGGGAGGACGCGAAGCGATCGCATGGCGCGGAAGTCTATCACCCGCTTCGAACGCAAATGCGGGCGAGCGCGCGGCGGACTCAGTTCTCGTCGTAGCCGATGTCGTACCCCGCCCCCCGTGGGCGCGCGTCGACGTCGACGTCGAAAGCGGGGACGAGCAACGGCGTGCCGATATCACGGAGCGGCGACGAATTCGTGAGATGGAAATCGGACTGCGAGACGAACCCGCCCGGCAGCGACACGTTCGAAGCCACGATGCTCCCGCCGCCCGAGAGCCCGTTGATCATCGTGACGTCGTTGTAGGCCGTGCCGTCGGCCGCAACGTAGAGCGCTTCGCAACCATAGAGATCGTTGTTCAGAAACGCGGCGGGCGCCGAGCCATTGGAAAAGAACGACGCGCGTGCGGAGCCGACGTTGAAACAGATCGCGACGTTGTTCGCGAACACGCCGCCCGGACCGCGCGAGGTGTTGCCGTCGGTGTCGGTGGCGAGCAGATGCGTCGCGCTCGAGTCCCCGAGCGAGAAGACGGTGTTCGAATGCACGATCGGCGATCGCGAATGACCGAGGGTGCCGACGACGATGCCGTCGTGGTTCTCCGTGTGAACGCGATTGTTCACGATACGGGCGAGCGTATTGGATCCGTAGATTCCGGCGGCGTACCCGGCGAGATTGTTCGGCTCGACCGTGTTCGCCTCGACGACCGTTGCATCAGCGGCCGCGTCGAGCAGCACGCCGAAGCAACTGCCCGAGCGCCCGAGACCGACGCAGCCCGTCACGTTCGTATTGTTGTCGACGTGCGCGAAGGCGCCCTGTTCGATCCACACGCCGGCCGCGCGGTTTACACCGGTGGTCGCCGACGACGGCGGAAGGCCCACGATCGCGCGATTGCCCGAGATCGCGCAGCGGGCGGAACTGCTCACGCAGTGTACCGCCGCGGCGGATGAAGCCGACGTCACGCTCGCGCTGATGGAGGTGTTGGACGCGATCGCCACGTCACATCCATCGACGATGATGCCGGCGGTGTCGTTGGTACTCGCCGCGAGGGCGCCCGAGGGCATGTACGATCCGATCGTCGCGTTTTCGGTCACGCGCAACCCGGGCTGCGTGCAGCCGACCATCGCGATGCCATAGGAACCCGTCGCGGTCCCGTTGCTCCCCGCCGAGGGCCCGCCCGCGATGGCGGTGTTGCGGGTGATGTCAGTGCCCCCCGCGAAGCCTGTGACCTTGATGCCAATCGAGAGAGGGGATGCTCCGCCGCGAATG
>CBIHQZ010000392.1:0-6454 GCA_966212315.1 uncultured Myxococcales bacterium | reverse complement strand
ACGGGGCAGGGGCCGCTCGCCTAGCTAGGTGTCGATCAGTCGGCGCGCGGGATGCGCTTGCCGCACGTTCCGCACGCGCCGTCCGTGCCGATGATCCCCGTACACATGTCGTCGATGCAGAGCACGCGAGCGTCGACGTCGTGCTCGCCCGGGATGACATCCTCGTCGCTCGCGCTGCTCTCGGCGGACAGTTCCGTGTCGGCCTCCCCGGCGCGGAGCGCATCGGCCTCGGCCGCATCGACACCACTCGCGTCTTCGTTGGCGACCTTCTCGATCAGCGACGCATCGCCGACCTTGCCGCAGGTGCCGCAGACCCCGCGCGCGTCGAGTACGCCGGTGCACATGTCATCGACACACGGGACGCGGACGATCTCGTTCGAAGCGCTCTCGGAATCCATTCCCGCTGTTTGACGAAGCTTGCGCGCGATTGCAACCGGAACGCGCGCGACTACAACCCGACGAGGCGCCGAATCGCGCTCGCCGACGCGGGCTGATCGTCGGGCGCGACCACGTACGGCGCGATCCAACCGCACGCGCCGTCCACTTGCTGGAACACTTTGTACGGATGCTCCGCGCGCGCGAAGAGCGCGACGCCGGTGATCACGCTACGCATCAGTGACGCGGCGAATCCGTCGGCGTTGATCACCAGCGCGTCGGCCTTGAGCCAGCCTCGCGACTGTCGCGTGTGCTCGTCGATCGCCTTCTGCAATTCGGCGGACGGCTTCACCACCGACTCGCTCCCCACGATGCTCAGCGACGCCATCGGCTTGCTGCCGAGTCGCGTGCGCATCCGCGCCTGCTGCTCGATCACGGCGCCGTACTCGGCGACGCTCGCTTTCTGCTTCCAATGGACGAAGAACAAATCGCCGTAGCCCACCACCCGCGCCACCGGCGTGTCACTGAAGACGTACATCGCGACAAAGCCCCCTTTGCTCGCGGCAGCATCCACGACGATGGCCGGCTGAGCAATCGGACCGGCCGGGCCGATGTCAGTACATCCAGCGCGAACGCGCATCCCACGCGCGCATTCGATCCGCTCCGATGGCGACGATGTCGTCCATCGTCGCTCCTGACGCGAGCGCCTCGCGGATGCGCGAATCGCCGGTCAGCAGGTCGATGGCCGGATGTTCGTCGACGAATTCGTATGTCTCGGTCCGCCACGAGAAGCCCGGCATCGCGTGCATCGACCGCAGCGCCGCGAGGTAGACGCGGTACGGCTCGAATCGCGCACGATCGGTGACGTGCACCTGCACGCCGCCGCACATCGCCCGCGCATGTTTGTGAAACGTGGGTTGGAACGTGAGCGGCCGGGCCGCGAAGCCCGCACCCCCGTCGCGCATCATGGCGCGTGCGAGTTCGAAGCCGTCTACCCATGGTGCGCCGAACACTTCGAACGGCCGGGTCATCCCGCGCCCCTCCGACGCGAGCGTCGCCTCGAGCAGGCATCCGCCGGGGTACACCACCGCGGTGTCCACCGTCGGCATGTTCGGCGATGGATACACCCACGGCAGTTCGGTCTGCTCGAAGTAAAACTCCCGCGATGTCCTCGTCGCGCACGGCGTCCTGCACGATCTCGGCGATGGTCAGCGCGTGTCGCACCGGCACCGATCGCAGCCCGACGAACGAACGAAACGGCGCGAGTTGTGGCGCGCCTTCGATCGCAATGCCGCCGAGTGGATTCGGTCGATCGAGGATCAACGTTTCGACGCCCGCCGCCGCGCACGCGCGCGCGACCAGCACCGCGGTCCACACGAACGTGTAGTAGCGACTCCCGACGTCTTGCAGATCGACGACGACCACATCGAGCCCCTCGAGCCATTCGCGCCGCGGTGACAACGATGCGAACGAATCGCCGTAGAGTGAATGAATCGGAGCGCCCGTGCCCTCATCGCGCGCGTTGTCGACGCCGATCATGTCCTGCGCTTCGCCGCCGTAACCGTGCTCGGGACCGAAGAGCATTCGGACCTTCGCGCCTGCAGCCACCAGCACGTCTTTCGCGTGGACGAAGTCCGCAGTCACCGACGCGGGATGCGCGACGAGGCCGACGTTGCGCCCGCGCACGAGCCGCTGCACATCGCCATC
The DNA here is from genome assembly GCA_966212315.1 of uncultured Myxococcales bacterium. Taxonomy (GTDB): domain Bacteria; phylum Myxococcota_A; class Polyangia; order Polyangiales; genus CBIHQZ01. The sequence continues at coordinate 4,372 of CBIHQZ010000392.1, read as the reverse complement.
GGTTGCCATTCGATCGAGACCGGTTCGCACGCGCGCCATCGGCAACGCATACCCGAAGTCCGTCGCGCCGCCGAAAAACCGCTCAACCGCCGACTTGCGGGGCCTTGATGTCTTTCAGTAGGAACGTGCCGGTATCCGACATGAGCGCGTCTTCGCCCGAGCTGAGAAGATCTTCGAGCCGCGCGCCGAACGCGTTCTGCAACAGCGCTTCGACCTCGTCGGCCGTACTCGCGAGCAACGCCTTAGCCATCACCGCGCGCGCCTCCTCGAGATCGGTACGGGCAATCGCGGCCTTGATCTCGGGAACAGCGGCGGGCTCGACCGACAGCTCGCCGATGCCGAGTCCCAGCAGCGCCGGAACGGCGAGAACGTTGCCGGCCATCGCGCCGCACAGCGCACACGGAATCCCGCGCGTGCGGGCGGCATTCGCAACCATCGCGAGCGATCGGATGATGGAAGGGTCGAACGGACGTGACAGGTGCGCGACATGCTCGTTGCCGCGATCGATCGCGAGTGAGTACTGGATGAGATCGTTCGTTCCGATGGAGAAGAACGCACTCTCGCGCGCGAGAATGTCCGCGCACAGCACCGCGCTCGGCGTCTCGACCATGATGCCGAGCGGGACTTCGGGGGTGTCGATCCCGCGCTCGCGCAATTCGCGGCGGGCGAGTTCGAACTCCGCGCGCGACTCGCGCAGCTCGAACACCGCCGAGATCATCGGGATCATGACGCGCACCTGACCATGCGCCGCGGCCCGAAGCATCGCGCGGAGCTGCGTGCGGAACACATCGCGCTCGCGCAAGGCGAGACGCACCGCGCGAAGTCCCAGCGCGGGGTTCATCTCGCGCGGCAGGCGGAACGCGCTCGAGAACTTGTCACCGCCGATGTCGAATGTGCGCAGCGTGACGACGCGCGGCGAAACCGTCTCGACGATCTTCCGGTAGACCTCGTACTGCTCGTCTTCCGATGGCGGCTCGCGACGGTCGACGTACAGGAACTCGGTGCGATACAGCCCGATCCCCTCGGCGCCGTGATCCATCGCGACCGCGGCTTCGGCCGGCAGTTCGATGTTCGCGCGCAACGGGATGCGCGTGCCGCAGCGGGTCATCGAAGGCGCATCGCGATTCGAACCGAGCGCTCGCACGAACGCGCCGTAGCGACGTCCGCGCTCTTCGGCCTGCAGTACGTCCACCGCAGTCGGTCGCAGCAGCACTTCGCCGCGCAGACCGTCGACGATGACGAGATCGCCCGTCGCGATGTTGCGGGTCGCGTCGCCGGCGCCGACCACCGCGGGAAGCGAGAGAGCGCGCGCCATGATGGCGGTGTGCGACGTGTTGCTGCCGACGTCCGTCACGAAGCCCACCACCGCGCTACGCGCGAGTGCAGCCGTGTCCGCCGGGGAGAGTTCGTGCGCGACGAGAATCACGGGTCCATCCGCCTCGCGCGGACGAAGGATGTCCTGCGGCGTGCCCATCAAGTGCCGCAGCACGCGCTCGCCGACGAAATCGACGTCGGTGCGGCGCTCGCGGAAGTAATCGTCGTCGGCGCGATCGAAAAGCTCTTTGATCTTCTCGACCGTACGACGCAGCGCCCACTCGGCGTTCACCTGCTCTTCGCGAATCGATTGCTCGCACTGCTCGATGAGCAACTGGTCGTCGAGCATGAGCAGGTGCGCGTCGAGAATCAGTGCGTGTTCGGCCGCCTCGGCGGGGATGCGCGCACGGATCGATTGCAACTGCGCGCGTGCTGCCTCGATCGCACTGCGAAGCCGCTGGATCTCGCCCTCGATATCGCCGACTTCCAGATGCCGTCGCGGAATGGCAACGCGGCGACGGTCCACCACCAGCGCACGCCCGACGATGACGCCAGGTGAGCCTGCGATGCCGCGCATCCGAGTCATTGCCGTTTCCGTCATCCGCTAGCGATCCTCTCCGAAACGGTTCGCGATCAATTCACCAATCTGTCGAATGCAGTCGGCCGCGTCAGCACCCTTCGCGGTGACGGTGACGTAGGTCCCCTTGGCGCCGCAGAGGAGAAGCACGCCCATGACGCTCTTCGCACTCGCGACCTGACGATCTTTCTCGACCGTCACCTCGCTCTCGAACTTTCCCGCGAGTTGAACGAGTTTCGTCGCGGCGCGGGCGTGCAGTCCGAGTTCGTTCACGATCTGGAAACGCTCTGTCACTTCGTCCGACAACGCTCAGCCTCCTCGTTCGATGTCCCGGTGAGAAACGTGTACCTCCCCTGGTGCACCCCGCTCGCGCAGCCGTTTCGCGAGCGCTTCCGCCATCGCGACCGATCGATGGCGCCCCCCGGTGCAACCGATCGCGACAGTCAGGACCACCTTCCCCTCCTTCGCGTAACGCGGCAAGAGGGGGAGCATCAAGTGCTCGAGCTCGTCGAGCATTTCGCGTGCTTCGGGCCGTTCGAGAACGTACCCGGACACCGCCGGATCGAGCCCCGTTTTCGGACGGAGGGCCGGGACGAAATGCGGGTTCGGCAGGAACCGCAGGTCGAACATCAGGTCGGCCTCGATCGGGATGCCGTACTTGAATCCGAACGACATGATCCGCGTGGACATCCGCGGCGCGCCGGCACCCGCGAAGACATCCACCAGGAGCCGTCGGAACTCGTGGGTGTTCAATTGCGATGTGTCGATGACGCGATCGGCCCGTTCGCGGAGATCCAGCAAGCGCTCGCGCTCGGCGCGGATCATCGCCGGGAGGTCGGCGTTCGGCATCTCCGAGGTGAGCGGATGCGGTCGGCGCGATTCGCTGTATCGCCGCACGAGCGACGGGTCTTCCGCGTCGAGAAAGATCACCGTCACGGAATCGCCGCGGGCTTTGAGTCCGTCGATCTCGGCATCGGCACCTTCGAGGAACGCGCGAACGCGCACATCCGTCCCGATCCCGATGCGATTGTGACCGCCCTCGTCAGCGCACAACGCCACGGCCTGTGCGAGCAGCGGCGTCGGCAGATTGTCGATGCAGTAGTACCCGAGGTCTTCGAGCACGTGCAGCGCGGTGGTACGCCCGGCGCCGCTCATCCCGGTGACCACGACGATGGAACGCTTGCCGTTCATGTCAGTGCGCGCCTCCGCCGTCGTCGTCGTCGTCGCGCGAATCATCGAGCGCGGCGGGCGGGGTGCTGAGCGCCGGGGGCGGCGGTGACTGCGACGGTGCGCGCGATGCGGCCGGGCCGCTGCTGCTTTCCAGCGACGAGGGCGCGAGACGTGACGGATCCGGCACGCCGAGCGCGGCGGCGAGTCGCGCGTGGAACTCGCGCGCCGAATGATGTCCGGCCTGACGGAGCAACTCGTTGCGCGCGGCGACTTCCACCGTGCTCGCAGTGTTCTTTCCGGGACGAACCGGAAGTCGCTTGAGCGGGATCTTCACGCCGAGGATCTCGTACCACTCCTCGTCGATGCCCAGCCGGTCCCACGCGTCTTCTTCGTCGCGACCGAGGAGCCGGATCACCAGATCGATACGCTTGCGGTCTCGAACGGCAGCGACGCCGAAAAGATCCTTGATGTTCAGGACGCCGAGTCCGCGCACCTCGAGATGATTCTTGAGCAGCTCGGTTGCCGCGCCATACACGAAGTCCGGCGGTCGCAATGCGGCGTCGACCACGTCGTCCGCCACGAGTCGATGCCCGCTCTGCACCAGTTCGAGCGCGCACTCGCTCTTGCCGATGCCGCTGCGTCCGAGCAGCAGGATTCCCACGCCGAACACGTCGATGAAGACGCCGTGAATGCGCGTGCGCGGCGCGAGCTGATCGTCAAGGAACGCGTGGACGGCGTTGATGGTGGTCGAACTCTTGGCGGGCGAGAGAAACAACGCGCAGCCTGCCTGCTCCGCGCCTTCGCGCAGTTCGTCGGGCGGGTGTTCGCCGGTGGTGACGATCGCGCACGCGAAACCGGGGGTGAAGAATTCGAGACACGCGGTGCGGCGGTCGTCCGCGCTCATCGTCGCGAGGAACGAGAGTTCCGTGCGGCCGAGGACCTGGACGCGTTCGAGCGCGACACCTTCGAAGTGCCCGACGAGTGCGAGGCCGGGCTTCTGGATGCGCGGATGACCGATGGTGCGATCGAGCCCGGCGCTCCCCGCGAGCAGCTGGAGCTTGAACGGAAGTGCTTGCGCGCCGAGCAATGCTCGAACGGGAATTTCGAGGTTGGCAGCCGTGGGCGCGTGGCTCCCGGGAATGGCCATTGGGGAGGGCGACGATACCACGGGCGTGCGCAGGCTCTGCGGAAGTCGGTGACGGCGGCGTGACTGACCTCACCCCCGCTGCCGCCTGAGCATTGGTCACGAATGTGTCCGCTGCGTTGGGCCCGGCGGCTGAAGCGGCTGAAGCCACGGCAACGCCTCCGAAA
>CBIHQZ010000391.1:0-6459 GCA_966212315.1 uncultured Myxococcales bacterium | reverse complement strand
AACGTCGCCATCGCACTGAGCATCGCGATCTCTGCCGTATCCGCGGTCATCGCGACGGTCGTCGGAATCTTCGCGGGAAAGTCCATCTTCCAGATCCTCGGCATGCTGGTCGGGATCTTCATGATCGTGTCGGTGCCGGCCGGCGTGTTCGCGTGGCTCAAGCTCCGACAGCGCGACATGGCCATCGTGCTCGAAGCGTGTGGCTGGGCACTCAACGACCGCATGCGACTCGGCAAGTACCTCGGCTCGCTCTTCACACGTCGCCCGGCGCGACCGGTGGGATCGCGTATCGAGACGCTCGACTCCGTGCAGGAGACCATCGAACGACGGCGCGCAGAAGGACTCGACGAGATCGAGCGCACCGGGCTTCGTCCGCTCCACTGGTTCATCATCATCCTCGTCGTGCTCGGCGCGATCGCGATTCAGTTGCGTCACTCGCTCTGCGTCTACAGCGCGGGCCGCGGGTGGTTGAAAGCGACGACGTGCGAGAACGAGTTCTTCCGCGTTCCGCCGCGTCCTGCGCCCGCTCCCGCGGCGGGGACGGCCGCAGCATCGGCCGCGCCCGCGGCACCCGCTGCGACGCACTGAACACTGGGATCGCTTCGATCGCTCGCCCCTCCCCGGCCGACAGCCGCGTACAGCGCTTTTCGCGCAGCTGTCGGTCGGAGAGGGGCACTTGCGATTCTCACTCGGTGAATGTGCTGCGCCCATTGCTTCGCCCTCTTCGGACGATGCTGACGCCCCTCCGCGTCGCGGGGCATCGTTCGGGGAGGGCCCGCGGTCCGACGTGAAGATGCGGGGAGCGGTCTGCGTGACCGGGCGTCGTTCGGGGTCTATGTAACAAGCGAGGCGAGCGCTCGAGTCCGCGCTCAGCCCGTTACCAGGCACGCGTGGATGCACACGAAGAGCATCGCGCACGCGACGACGACCAGGGCGTGGAAGACCTCGTGGTAGCCGAACACGTTCGGCACCGGGTCGGGGCGTCGGCGCGCATAGATCAATGCACCGATCGTGTAGAGCAGGCCGCCACCGACAAGCATCAGCGGCGGCAACGATCCGAGATGCCGTGCGAGTGGTGCGATCGCAACGACGCCCATCCATCCCATCGCGATGTACACCGCGGATCGCAACGCGCGCGGGGCCGTGGGCCAGAAGAAGATCTGAACGGCACCGAGGACGGTGAAGATCCACGCCGCGCGGACCAGCCAGAGTCCACGCGGGCCGCCGACGCCCAGCAGTCCGATCGGCGTGTACGAAGCAGCGATGAACACGAAAATCGTCAGGTGATCGACCTTGCGCATCCACGCATAGCCCGCGGGCGACCAGTCGCGTCGATGGTAGAGCGCACTCACACCGAACAGCGCGAGCAAGCCGATCGAGTAGATCACTGCCCACGGCGCGTTGTGCGGCGCGGCCGTGCGAACGAGCCACCACGCGAACGGAAACGTGGCGATGAATGCGACGAGCGGAAGGACGCCACGCATGCGCGGACGCGACGGAGGCACGAGCGATAACGAAGACATGCGGATCGATCGTAGTGCGGAACGGCGCGTGCGCGCTGCGTCAACCGCGCGTGAATTCGAGCGTGCACAGATCCGACGCGACATCGGGTGCGTCACGGTCGAGCACGACCCACGCGCGGCCCGTGTGCGTACGGTCGAGTGCGAGTCCCTCGGCCTTCAACACGAACGCCGCCCCCGCCGAGTCCAGCACCCGCGCCATGGCGCCGATCTCGCCGGACGGCTCGATCCAGCCGACGAAGACGCCCGTCACGGGGCCGTCGTTGTAGGCGTCGGGTGAGTCTTCGGCGCTCGCGAGGAACATGACGCGGTCACCGTCGCGCGCCGCGTCGGTGAATGTGATGCGCGCGCCGTCGGTGCGACCGAGGTCGTACTGCCGGAGGTTCGTGAGCATCGGTTCCGCGACGTCGTCGCGCGCGAGCCCTTGCAGGAGCGCGACGAAGTCGACATCGATCGTCGCGTCGATCGGTTCCAGTCCGTTGCACCGGGCCCCGTTGCCGCGCTGGAACAGCCGTAGCGTCTGGTTGTCATCGAGCAGCACGGCGCCTTCGATGTTCAGCTCCGAGCCCGCGAACGCGGTCGTCTCGCGCAGGCGCGCATAGAACCTCGGCGCGTGGATCTCGCGCACGACGATCGCGCCTTCGAGGCCGATTCGCAGTTCGACCATCGTCTCGCGCCGTGCCGTCGAGCCCGAACCGAGCGCCAGCACCGCCGCCCCGCGCGCATCGGTCCACGAGACGCAGGCCTCGAGATCGAGTTTGTGTTTCTTGTTTCCGCGGCCCGCGTCGAACCGTCGCGCGCCGTCATGCCCTGCTGCCAACGGCACTGCGACGCAATCGCCCCCGGCGGGATCGAGCAGCGCCACGCAGCGCACGTCGTCTTGCACGATCGCGAGACGCTCGCCGACCCAGCACAGCGCGGATCCGGCGCGGACGTGTGCGGGCAGATCGAGATCGGGACGCGCGCCAGCGGTGTAGTGAACGGGTACTCGCGCGGTGATGGTCGCTCGCGCAGCGGAGTTTCCCGGCGGGCGAAGCACGGTTCGCATCGTGCAAGCGTCGCACGGAGTCGCACTCGTGCGCGCGACATCGATGTCGATCGCGTCGGCGGAATGAGTGATACTCGCCGAATCCATGGACCGAGCCGAGCGCCGACGATCCGTCCGCATGCGTCCCATCGCCGACCTCCCTGCCTCCGCGGCGGTCATCGCCGGAGACGGATCGCAGGCCGCGATTCTCATCGTCGATGTCAGCGTCGGCGGACTCGCACTGGCGCGCGACGGCGCGTTCCGCGCGGCGCCCGCCGGACAACGCGTCGCGCTGCAACTCTCGCTCTCGCAGTACGGACAGCACCGCGTCGACGTGGAAGTGCGTTGGGCCGCCGAGGCCGTGGTCGGCGTGCAGTACGTCGATCTCTCGCCCGCTGCGACGACTGCCGTGCGTCGCTACGTCGCCGAGTTGCTCGAGCGCGGCGCACCGAGTTAGTCCGCGCGGACTACTTCGCGCTCGTCGGACCGACGGTCGAGACGGCGCGCACGCGCTTTGCGAGAGCCACGCATTCGAGGTCTTTTCGAATGCTCGACGCACCATCACGCACTGGATCCGCCGTCATCGGCATTACCGACGAGCGCCCCGCGCTCGACAAGCGTGCGCATTGGTGGCGCCGCACCGGCACGAAGAGCCGATTTCGATACAGCCGTGCCGACGGCTCGGCGATTCGCAGCCGCGACGATCTGAAGCGCATCAAGTCGCTCGTCATCCCGCCCGCATGGCGCGACGTGCGGATCTCACCGTCGCCGCGGACACCGGTGCAGGCCGTCGGCGTCGACGCACTCGGACGCATCCAGTATCGCTACCGCCCCGAGTTCCTCGCCAGGCGGGCCGCGAAGAAGTTCGACAAGCTCGTTCGCTTCGCGCGGCATCTTCCGAAACTGCGCGACGCGACGAACGATCACATCGCCCGCGACGGCCTCGGTCGTGAACGCGTGCTCGCGGTGGTCGTGCGTCTCATCAACGAGCTGTACTTTCGCATCGGTCACGAGCGGAACGTCATGCGTCACCGCACGTACGGCATCACGACGCTTCGCAAGAATCACCTCGTCGTCCGATCGAAGAGTCACCTCGAGTTCCGCTACACCGGCAAGCATCACATTCGATTGCGACGCGTTCTGGTCGACGAAGAGCTGTGCGCGCTCGTGAAAGAAATCAGAACGCTGCGTGGGCCGCGGCTCTTCTGCTATCTCGACGAAGCATCCGGCGAGGTTCGCTGCGTGTGTTCACGCGACGTGAACGATTACATCAAACTGGCCACGTCCGCGGAGTTCACCGCCAAGGACTTCCGCACCTGGGGCGGAACGCTGCTGGCGGCGATCGCCCTCGCGGAAATCGGACCCGCGCGAACGAAGACGGAAGCGAAACGAAACGTGACGCGCGCGGTGCAGCGTGTTGCCGAACGTCTCGGCAACACGGTGACGGTGTGCCGCAAGAGTTACGTGCATCCGGCCGTCATCGACGCCTACCTCGAAGGCACGACCCTCGCGTCGTTTCGTCCGCGTGCACAACGGCGCATCCGGCGGATGGCGGCATCGTACGAAACCGAGGAACTCGCGCTGCTACAGATGCTCGAAGCGGTGGCTTGATCGAGCGTTTCTACCAGGCCGCGGCGACGCGGTTCTCGATGGCACTGTCGATCACGAAGCGACCGGCATCCTGCACGACCGAGTAGGTGACGTGATGCGCGCTCCCGTCGTCGTAACGAACGTCGCAGGTGGCCACGATGAACACGCCGGAACGCATGCGCCGCACACCCGTCATCGTCGGGCATTCGATCGTCGCGAGGTGTCCGTGCGCCCGAGCGCGTTCCTCGAAGGTGCCGAGGTAGACCGGCAGCGGATGACGTGCGCGGTACCGCTCGGTGGTGTAGCGGGTCCATGCACCCTCGATGTCCCCCGACTGCAATGCGGACGCGTACGGCGCAAAGAGCGCGGCGTGGACCGCGGCGCGATCGACGGTGAGCGCGCGGCTGAATCGCAGCATGAGCCCGATGCCGAGAGCGAAGAGCACCGCGATGATCGCGACGCCGGTACGGGTGGCTTTCACGAGCGAGACCGCGTCGCAGCGGGCGGGGCGAGCGAGAAGCGTCGGCGCGAACGTTCACGCGCCTTGGCTGCTTCGACTTCGCGCGTGCGCGGGGGCGCGTGGGTGCTGAGCGAGTCGACGAGCGTGCGCGTGATCTTCGCGATGGCCGCGACAGCCTCGTCGAAGGCCGCTTCGTTGGCATGCGACGGCTTGGTGGTCCCGCTCACTTTGCGGACGTACTGAACTGCCGCGGCGCGAATTTCATCGTCGGTGGCGGGCGGCTCGAAGTTGAAGAGTGGACGAATGTTCCTGCACACGCCGGTAGTCTATCGCGCGACCGGCCCCGCGCTGCCGCGTTCTGGCGCAACCGGCTCGGGATTTCCTATGATTGCCGAATGCGCCTCGGCATCGATTTCGGAACCACCCGCACCGTCGTGGCAGCGGTCGACCGTGGGAACTACCCCCTTGTTGCGTTCGTTCCCGACGCAGACGGCGACGACGACACGGACGGCACTGCGTTCGAATGGCTGCCCTCGCAGTTCGCGGGGGAACGGTCTTTCAAGCGCCGCCTCGGGCACGCGCGCCTCGGCGATGATGCGTTTGCGACCACCGCGCGGTTTCTCCAAGAACTCGAGCATTGGATCCGCGCGCGATCGAACCTCCGCGTGGCGCCCGACGAGCCGCTGGAGGCAGTCATCGGTGTTCCTGCGAATGCTTCCTCGACGCAGCGATTCCTTACGGTCGAAGCGTTCCGGGCGGCCGGCATCGACGTGCTCGGCGTCGTGAACGAGCCGACTGCGGCGGGGCTCGAGTTCGCACATCGCCATCGCAAGGCGATCACGTCCGTGCGCGAACACGTGCTCGTGTACGACCTGGGTGGCGGGACGTTCGATGCGTCTCTGATCGACATGGGCGATCACGACCATCGTGTGATCGCCAGTGCGGGACTCAACGAACTGGGGGGCGACGACTTCGACCGCGCCATCGCCGATCTCGTCATCGAACGCGCGAGTCTCGGAAAGCTCACGACGAAGCAGGATCGCGCGCTGCTCGACGAGTGCTGTCTGAAGAAGGAATCGATCGTGCCGCAGACGCGGCGCATCGTGATCGATCTCCCGGTGGTCGGCCTCGGCGACGAGCCGATCGTGCTCGCGGTCGAAGACATCTACGAACGCTGCGCGCCGCTGGTGGAGAAGACGCTCGATGTATTACTCGAACCGCTGAAGAGCCCGGGTCGCGAGGTCGCTCTCGACCAGGTTGCCGGCATCTACGTGGTAGGCGGCGGGTCGAGTCTTCCCGTTGTCGCGCGCTTGCTGCGCGATCGCTTCGGTCGGCGCGTGCACCGCTCGCCGTACTCGTTCGCGGCCACTGCGATTGGTCTGGCCATCGCAGCCGATGCGACGTCGGGATACTCGGTGACCGACTGCTTCACTCGGCACTTCGGTGTGTGGCGCGAAGCGAACGCGGGCACTGCTGCGTCGTTCGATCCGATCTTCTCGAAGAACACGCCGATCCCCGGCAAGGGATCGCCGCCGCTCGCACGCGTGCGTCGCTATCGTGCGCACCACGACGTCGGACATTTTCGATTCCTCGAGTGCAGTCATCTCGAATCAAACGGCATTCCCGCCGGCGATCTGATGCTGCGCAGCGAGATCCTGTTTCCGTTCGACCCGGCGCTTCGCGACGCGCCCGCGCTCGCGGAACACGCCGTCACGATGCGCAGCAACGGCCCGTGGGTCGAAGAGCGTTACGAATGCGGGCCCGACGGGATCGTGAATCTCATCGTCACGGCGGACGACGGTTACCGCCGCGAATACAAACTGGCGTGATGAACGGTGCTGCGTCGCTCAGCGATGCAGCGG
>CBIHQZ010000390.1:0-6474 GCA_966212315.1 uncultured Myxococcales bacterium | reverse complement strand
GAATCCGTTTCCCACCAAGGTGTGAGGCTCGACGTGACCTCACCCCCGCTGCCGCGCGCCCCTCTCCCTCCGACGCCACGACGTGGACCGGTGACGCATGCGTCGTCGAAAGAGGGGCTCGAAGAATGTCGAGTGGTTGCTGATCAGCAAACGTGAGTGCAGCGGGCCGGGAACGTTGAGGGCGCCACATCGCGTGGTCGAGTGGAGTAGTTGCCTGAACTCGCGTGAGCCGCCGGCACAAGATCGCTGCTCGCCCGAACTCGATCGATCCGTTGCTCTTATCTCGCTCGCGCCGCCATCGTTCCAGCCCCTCTTTCGACGACGCCTGGGTTCACGCGTGACGGGTGGCGTCGGAGGGAGAGGGGCGAGCGGCAGCTGGGGTGAGGTTCCGCGCCGACCCTCACCCGCCCCGTCGCCGCACGAGCGATCGATCGATCGACGCGATGTCGGCGCATCCGGCGATCGCCATCGCGGTCGAAAGTTCGTCGCGCAGCAACGAGAGTACCCGCCGCGCTCCACGCTCGCCGCCGACCGCCAGTCCCCACAGCACCGGACGGCCCACCAGCACCGCCCTCGCACCGAGCGCGAGCGCGACCATCACGTCGGTGCCCCAGCGGATCCCTCCGTCGACGTACACCTCGCAGCGACCTGCGACCGCGTGAACGATGTCTTCGAGCGCCTCGATCGACGCGGGTGAGTTGTCGAGCTGCCGCCCGCCGTGATTCGAGACCACGATCGCATCGACGCCGTGATCCACCGCGCGCCGGGCATCGTCGGGACGCAGCACACCCTTCAGCACCAGCGGCAGCGGCGCGATCGAACGGATCCACGCGAGGTCCTGCCATCCCACCGAAGGGTCGTGGCGCGTGGCGACGTAGTGCGCGATCGCCGAGTCGCCGACCACCGAGGGGCGCGCGCTCGCGGCCTGGACGAAGTTCGCCATCTCCATGCCCTCGGGGAGCGCGAAGCCGTTTCGGACATCATGCAATCGCCGTCCGAGCAGCGGCGCGTCGACGGTGAGCACGATGGCCCCGTACCTCGCGGCGTGTGCGCGCTCGACGAGTGTGCGGGTGAGATCGCGGTCGCGGTGAACGTAGAGCTGGAACCATCGTGGTCCATCCGGCGCAGCGGCAGCGATGTCTTCGAGCGACGTGGTCGACAGTGTGGAAACCACCATCATCGCGCCTTCGGCAGACGCTGCGCGCGCGGTTGCCGCTTCGCCGTCGGGGTGCGCGAGGCGGTGATACGCGGTCGGCGCGACCATCACCGGCGACGTGACGGGCGTGCCGAGAACCGTGGTCGCCGTCGAGCGATTCGCGACGTCCACCAGCACGCGTGGCCAGATCTCGTACGCTGCGAACGACTCGCGGTTGCGCCGCACGGTGCGCCGCGCGTCGGCCGCGCCGCGGTAATAGTCGTAGGCCGGTTGCGGGAGCACCGCGCGAGCGCGCCGACGAAATTCCGCGAGCGTGTGCAGCGATTCGGGTTCGATGCGGTTCACGCCCGCAGCGTACATGCGCCGAGCGGGGCCCACGAAGGTGGAATCCCGGCGGGTGAACCCGCGGCAACGCCTCCGAAACTTCGCCTGCGCGAAGCTCGCGGTCACGGCGAGATGCCACGGGTGTGTTCGACGCGACATTGCGAGCCTCACGAAGGTGAGGCTTTGGATCTGTAGCCGTGGCTTTTAGCCGCCGGGCTCTTGGCCGCCGGGCTCTTAGCCGCCGGGCCCCACTCTCGGCGCGTCAGGCTGTCGAGCGAGTAGCGCCCGCGCGAATCACGTACGCGACGAGTGCGACGACACCGACGATGAGCAGAAGGTGAATGGCCGCCCCGGCGATGTGGAACACCGAGAATCCGAGCAGCCAGAGCACGAACAGAACGAACGCGGCAAACAGCAGCATGACGTCGACCTCCGTCCGATAGGTCACTGCACGCAGCTCGCCAACTGCCTCGGATGCGAAGTGGAAATCTTCCTCACACCTTCGTCGATGCGACGGGCTCGGGCGGGGTCATCGTCATGCGCGGATCGATGTTCCGCAGGAGTCGCTGAATGACGAGACGCACGAGGAACAGGCCGAATTTCGGGTCCTGATAGTAGAGCTGCAAGACCTTGTCTTCGGTAATGGTCATCAGTTCGACGTCGGTCGCGCACACCGCTGTCTGCGTGCGCCGATTCGACGGCGAGAGAATGCCGATCTCGCCGAGGACCTCACCCGCGCCGAGCGGCTTGTCGAGTTCCTGCAGCAGTACGGTGCCGGCCTGCACGAGGTACATCTTCTTGCTCGGATCACCCGCGCGAAAGAGCACGAATCCGGCCGGATGCTTCTCGGGATTCATGAACGGGAGCAGCGCATCGAAGCGGAAGTCACCCTGCGAGGCGTTCTTCACCTTCTCGATCATTCGCTTCATCTGCACGAGTCGATACACGTTGAGCGGCAGCAGACAGCACTGCAGCACGAGCACCGGGATCACGTGTGCGAACACGGTGAAAACGATCATGCACACGTTCGCGGCGATCCCCACGACGCGCAGCGGGATCATGGTCTTCATGTAGAACGTCGAGAACATCAGGACCGAGCCGAGGTACCCGAGCCAGTCGTACCAATGCAGGCGCAGGATCCAGGCGACGACGTCCATGCGCGCGATTGTGCGAGGCGTCGTCGCGCCGAGACAAGACTTCGTCTAGCGCTTCCGCACCACGAACACGACCTCGAGCCGATTCGGGAACGCGATGCCGCTCAGTCCGCGCCGGTACTTCGATGCGATCGTCCGCGTGATCTCGCCGCCGGCGTCTTCGATCAATCGCCGCCACGCGCGCTCGCCGAGATACTTCGCGTACACCATCCCGCTGAACGGCACGTTGCCGATCGCGTCGAGCGTCGTGAGACGCGCGTGGTCGAGCGACGACTCCGCGATGTGATCCTTCACCACCACCGTGCCGCTGCGCGCGACCCGCAGACACTCGCGCAACAACCCGACCCGCTGCGCCTCCGGCACGTGGTGCATCACGTTGAGAATGGTGACGACATCGACCGCGCCATCGTCGGCAGGGATGTGCTCGCCGTCGAACTTCGCGAACGGCACGCGCACGCTCGGGAACACCCGATCCACGACGTCGATGCCGCGCACCGCATCGAGTGCGAACAGCTCGCGCATCGCGTGCGCGACGAGCCCGGTGCCGCAGCCGACGTCGAGAATGCTTCGCGTCTCGGACGGAATCGCCTCGCGCAGATCCGCGAGCATCTGCGCCTGGTACGCGGGCTTTCGGATGCGATAGAGCGGCGCGTGTTCCCGGAAGATCGCGCGCACGGATTCCGGGCGAATGGCAGGGTGCGATGGCATCGTCCGCTGATTACCGCGAGCCGTGCGGATTGTCGTCGGCAACGTGTGCCGTCACGCGCACTCGCGTGGGTCGGACGCAACGCTCACCACACCTCGCGGTGCGGTGTCGCCTGCCCTTCGCGAATCGTCACGGTGATGGTGCGGGCCGGTCGCCCATCGGTCGGCACGAGACGCAGTGCGTGCGAGCCGGCTGTCATCTGGAACTGCACGAGGGGCGTCATTCCGAGCGATCGGCCGCGCTCGAACACGCGCGCGCTCGGCACGGCGAGCAGGTTGAGGCTGCCGGTCGCGGTCGTCGTGTGTGACGACGTTTGAGCGTGCGTGTTGTTGCTCGAGGCGTTGTGCGAAGAACTCGCGGTCGGGCCCGTCGTCGACGGTGGTGTCGGGCGAATCACCGGTGCAGTCACGTGGGTCGGGTGCGTGTTGACGACGACGTGCGGTGGCGGAATCGACGGCGTCGATGCGTCCTGCTCGATCGCGTTCGTGTGCGCAAACCCCGCGTCTACCGCGACCGGCGCGGGCCGTGCGGGGGTGTTCGGTGCAACCGGGACCGGGGCGGTCGACGTCGGGCGACCGGTGTTTCGAATCGTCGCGACGCCGATGCCCGCCAACACGCCGAACGCTGCGAGCCCCACGATGACGAACAAGCGCTTTCGCAATTCGGCCCGCGCGGTGCTCGCTGTCGCCGGATCTGCGTCCGCGTACGGCGTCGGCATCGGCGCGAGTTGCGCGCCACGCTGTGCATTCAGGGATTCCGCCGCTTTCACGTTCGGCGCCGCGTCGTTCGCGGATGCGAAAATCACCACCGGCGCTTCGCTCACGGGCGTCGGCGCGGTGTTCACCGGTGTGGGACCCGGCACCGCGTAGCCGCGCTGCGTCACGCCTGCGATCGGTGAGTGTGGAGGCGGTGGCGGCGTTGCCTTCGACGGGGTCGTCCGTGCTGCACGACCCGGCTTCTTCACGCCCCGGTCATGCTCGCGCAGCGCTTCGTTCCGCTCGACGATCTCCTCTTCGAAGTTCGCCGACATGAACGTCGCCACTTCGGCGTTCATCACCGGTGCCGGCAGCATCGCGAGGTAGATCTCGAGATCTCGCGCGATCTCCGCCGCGGTCTGATAGCGACGGTCCGGATCGCGCTCGAGCGCGCGCATCACGACGGCTTCGAGCGCGGCCGGATAGCCCTCCCGCATGCTCGACGGCAACGGCACCGGCTCGTAGGCCACCGCGTTGAGCGTCGCGATCTCGCTCGTTCGCTGGAACAACCGGCGCCCCACCGTCGCTTCCCACAGCACCACGCCGAGTGCCCACACATCGGCGCGACGATCGACCACGGCGCGCGAGATCTGCTCGGGCGCCATGTACGCGACCTTCCCTTTCAACTCCGCGGTGTGCGTCTGCTCGCTCGTCTGGTCGTTCGACTTCGCGATGCCGAAATCGACGACCTTGGCGATGCCGTCGTAGAGCACGAAGATGTTCTGCGGCGACACGTCGCGATGAACGACACCCGCAAAGTTGCCCTGCTCGTCGCGCAGTTCGTGAGCCGCATGCAGCCCGCGCGCGGCATCCGCGACGATGCGTGCGCCGATCGCGGTGTCGGTGGTGCCGCGTTGCATTCCGCGACGGATCACCGCCGAGAGCGCCTGCCCGTGCAGGTACTCCATCGCGAGGTAGTACGTGCCGTCGCTCTCGCCGAAGTCGAACACGCTGCAGACGTTCGGATGATTGATCCGCGCCGCGAGCCGCGCTTCGTCGAGGAACATCCCGATGTACTTCGGGTCGTCCGAGACGTGTGCGTGGATGGTCTTGATCGCGACCCACTTCGAGAACCCCTGCGTCGCCGAGAGCCGCGCGAGATACACGGTCGCCATGCCGCCGCGCGCGACGCGGTACTTGATCTCGTAGCGACCGAGCTGCCGGCGCTCGGGGACGAGCGCTTCGACCTGCGCGCCCGTCTTGGAGCCCGACGACGTCGCGCTCATCGATCCGAGGTGGTGGGAAAGGTGACGGGTCCGAGCGGCACGAGATCACGCGACGGTGCGGTGGCGAACACGATGCCGGTGATGACGGCGCCGATGACGACGACACCCCCTGCGATGCCGCCACCGATCGCCCACGGCGACACGCCCGTGCGGGGAGGTGGCGTCACGACTGCTCGCTGTTCCATCGGCGGCGTGAGCACCGATGTCGCGTTGGCGACGACCGCACCATCGGCGGTCTGCAACCGCGCTTCGCATTGCCAGGGACGATGGCCGCTCGGCACCACGCGCATCGCGCTCGATCCTGCGGGCGTCACGCGATCGAGCATCACCTCGTTGCCATCACGACATCGCACCGCGAGCGTGAGCGGAAAGATCTCGACGCGTCCATCGGCCTGCACATCGGCCGCGCCATCACGGCTCCCCGCCGACGCGACGATGCGCAGCGCGATGGGCGTCGGATGCGCTTGATGCGCGCGGCGGAACAACGTGTTCACCGGCGGTGGCGACCCGCTCGGCGCACCGATTTGCGAATCGAGCGCGGCTGCCGCATCGGCCGCGCGCGCTGCGCCCGGTTGATCACCCCGCGCGAACCGCAGCATCGCGAGGTGCTGCCATGCGGCGGTGAGTTCGGTGCGGGTCGCGCGCGGGTCGTGGATCACCGCTTCGAACTCGGCGATCGACGTTCCGAAATCGAGTTCGTCGAACGCCCTCGATGCGCGCGTCGCGTGTTGCGACTGCGCGAACGCGCTCACCGGCGTCGACAGTGCGATCGCGGTGAAGGTCGCGAGTCCGAGCGCGGCGCGCATGGTGCGTGGATGGTAGCTCACTGGCAGACGTGGGAGGCGTTGCAGGTGAGTGAGGTGGTGGTGCAGATGCCTTGCCCGGCGATCCCGTAGCAACACGGTTGACCAGCTCCGCCGCACGCCGTGACGCACATGTTGTCGACCGCACATTGTCTCGTCCCGTTGCAGTGCGGGACGAGATCTCCGATCGCGGTCGGCGGGCAGCACGATTGACCCGCTCCGCCGCACGGCACGCACGACGAGCCGCCGCACACGTTGTCGCCGAGGCACGGCGGCGCGAACAAGATGTCGGTTGCGCAGCATGTCTGCCCGGCTGCGCCGCATGCGCCGCAGGTGTGATCGGTCTGGCA
>CBIHQZ010000389.1:0-6480 GCA_966212315.1 uncultured Myxococcales bacterium | reverse complement strand
GTGACGCTTCGGGCGTGTTGCTGCGGCTTTCAGCCGCCGGGCAACGAACAACGATCGTTGACGCAACCACCCGGTGGCCACGTACGCTCTCGTGATGCGCCGCGCGTGGAACCGATGGTCCGGGACGGGTGTTCTCGCCTGGAGCGTCCTCGCCGCGGTTTCGTTCGCTGCCTCACGCGCCGATGCACAGACAGCGGGCGTCGCACCGTCGGCCGAGCAGCGCGCGATTCCGCGTCCCGACACCGACGACGACGCGGACGACGACCCCGCGCCCTCACCCGCGGCCGCCACTTCGGTCGCGCCTTCCGCCGCGAGCGCACCCGACGTCGAACACGCACCGCGGGTACGCAGATCGCATCGGCCACCACCCGCACCCGGTTACGGAAGACTCCGCATCGCCGTCAATCGCGCCGAGACCGAGGTGTTCATCGACGGCCGCGACGTCGGAATCGCACCGTACGAAAACGACCTGCTCCACGGGCCGCACGAGATCCGACTCGAGTCACCGGGATTCAAGTCGTGGCACGGCTCGGTGGATGTCGACGAAGGCGCGCTCACGCCGCTGCGCGTGATGCTGCGACCGCAGGCCGATCGATCGTCGGGCGCGATGACGCTCGGCATCGCGACGTTCGTCCTCGGCGTCGGCGTGAGTACCGGCGTCGCGTCGAACATCGATCACGCGTCCCTCGAGAGCGATCGACTCGCGGGGCAACTCGACAACCACGATCCGCGCATCGACCGCGGCGCCATTCTCGCGGGCACCGCCGACGCTTGCTTCCTGCTCGCCGCCGTCGTCGGCGCACTCGGGATCTACCTCGTCGCGCACGACACGGGCTCGCCTTCGATCGGACGCGCGGGGCAGCCGCATCGGTTCGGCGCGAGCGCGAGGCCGGCGGAATGAGCTGCACGTCACGTCGCGCCACAGCACTCTGCTGCCTTGCGATCGTCGCGAGCGGATGCGACTTCACTTCGTTCGAAACGTTTCGCGCCCACGCGCCCGTCGTGACCTTCCTCGCCCCCGATGGCTATCCGAGCGCGCGATACGGCGGGCTGGTCGCGATTGCGTCGGACGGTGCGCAGCGCGACTGGCTGGTGGTGAGCGACGGGCTCGGTACACCCGTGGGCATCCAGACATTGCGCGCGAGCGATGTGATCGCACCGCTGCGTCCCGAGCCGCAGGTGATGTGCGGCGCGAGTACCGACTGTGGCGGCGGCATGCGCTTCGGCATCGGACTCGCCGGCATCGACGGATGGGGCGACGGCTCGGCCTGCGCGATGACGGGTTCGTACGGAACGATCCACAGCGTCGTGATGCGCTGCATCGGCGGAGCGAGTCCGCGGATGTCCACCATCCTGCCGGTCGGCGGTCTCGAAATGGCGGGCTTCGGGCTCGCGATCGCGGCCCCGCGGCGTCATCGCACGGGCGATGCGGCGCAACGTGATCTGCTCTTCGTGGGCGCGCCGGCGGCCGCTGGGCGCATCGTGATGGCCACGCCGACAGCGAGCACGGACATCACGCCGATGGTGCGCAACGTGAGCGCGCTCGGCAGCGCACTGGCGGTCGGTCGTTACCGCGGCGCCGACGGCGTGAGCGAACTGCTTCTCGCGGCCGGGAGTACGAGTGGTCAGGTCGTGGTGATGCACGGCGATCCGCGCATCGGGCGCGCGATGCAACCGCTCGGTTGTTTCGCGCATACCGAACCGGGATTCGGACTCGCGCTCACCACTGCGGATCTCGATGGCGACGGGATCGACGAAATCGTCGCGGGCAACGGAAGCGAGAACGCGGGGCGCGCGGATACGGTGCACGTGTACTCGGCGGCGGATGCACCGGGCGGTACGACCTGCGACGCGAGCTGGCGCGAACGCCTGGCGGTCACATGTACCGACGTACCCGATCGTCACGTCGCGTGCGGCAGCGCGGCGCTCTTCGGGGCCGCACTCGCGGGTGCCGATGTCGACGGCGATGGCCGCGACGAAGTGCTGGTCGGCGCGAGTGCGGTGACGGTCGACGACATCTCGCGCGCAGGTGCGGTGTTCGTGCTGCACGCATCGGGCGCGGGCGCGACCCTGACGCTCACCACGGCGAGCGTGTTGCGCGACGCGGCGCCGATGACCGACACGTTTCTCGGTCGCGACGTGCGCGCGGCATTGCTCGGCGCGCGCGAAGAAGTCGTGGCCGCCGCGCCCGGCGCGTTCGCGGTCCGCTTGTTCCTGTGCAGTGGCATCGCGGGCGATCGACCACGCGAGGGCGGTTTGTCGGAGGAGTGCCGGTAGCGCGGCGCGCAGGGGAGACCTCACCCCAGCTACCGCTCGCCCCTCTCCCTCCGACGCCAGCGCGTAGCGCGCGGTGCGCGAGGCGTCGTCGAGAGAGGGGCTCAGGGGACCGAAGCGTTGTGGGATGCAGCGGCTCGTCCCACATGGCGCACCGGCATGCCCTCGGACCGTACGCGCACTTCAGATTGCATCGCCGACATCCGAACGCTCGCACGACCCGGGGCGCGCACCGCCTACTCAACCCGCCGCACCAACACCTCGCCGTTTCCCGCCCACGCATCATCCTTCGAGCCCCTCTCCCGACGACGCTGGCGTCCGCGCGTCACGCGGGGCGTCGGAGGGAGAGGGGGCAGGCGGCAGCCGGGGTGAGGTCCCGCTACCGCGACCCAATGATCCCGCGCGCTCGCGGGTCTCACCGTCCCATGCGCAGTCGCCGCCCTGCTCCCGCCGCCGCGTCGCGTCCGCTTCCGCGCGCCGATCGACTCGCCGCGTTGCTCGCGGTCGGACTCACTGCCGGTGGCTGCTGCGGCTCACCCTTCGACTCGAGCCCTCGCCTCGCGGACGACGATTCTCCCTGGTGGTCGCGCCTCACGCGCTCGCTCCAATGCGCCGCCGATCTCGCGCGCGACGCCAAGCCCGAACCCGTGTCCACACCGCCGGGCGCGATGCCGATCGCGCAGCCCGTTCCGCCCGACCCGATGCTGGCGCCCGGTCAGATGCGCGCGGTGCGGCCCGAAGGCGTCGAAGCGTCGGTCGGTCCTGATCCGATCGACGGCAACCGCCCTTGCACGCGCGTGAACGACGACCATCACGGACGCCACGTCGGTTCATCGCATCACGCACCGCCCCGGTAACCGCCGACATCGCGCGACGCGAACGCCATCCCGCCGCGCCGGTGCGCGGACTATCATCACCGCGTGAATTCCACGCAGCTTCGTGCGCTCGCATTGATCACCGTTCTCGGCGCGAACGCGAGCGCGTGTCAGATCTCGGTGCGAATCGAAGACGTCGTTCATGGCGATGCCACCGGCGACGGCGCGGGGACGTGTCGCGGCGCGGGGTGTCCGGTCGCGCTTTCGCTCGCGCTCAACGGCACCAGTTCGTGCGCGCGCATGATCGACGGAACCACGCGCTGCTGGGGCGCGATCAACGAAAGCACGATCCCGCGTCAGCAGGTCCTCGTGAGCAGCAGCGACGACCTCGTGCTCGGCGACAACCATCTCTGCACTCTCACCGGCACTACGCTGCGTTGCGCGGGCTCGAACAGCGCAGGGCAACTCGGCGATGGCACCACTGCAGATCGGCAGTTGCTGCAGGACGTGAACGGCGTGGGCCCGGTGCGGCAGGCGGTGGCGTTCGGGAACACCACGTGTGCGCTGCGCACCGACGGCACGATCGCGTGTTGGGGCGCGAACGGCAGCGGGCAGTTCGGCGATGGCAGCACGATGGGCCGGACGACACCGTTGATGGTGAACGCGGTGTCGGGCGTGGCCTCGTTCGCGATGAACCGCGAGAGCGTGTGCGCGGTGTTGATGGCCGACGGCACGCTGCGCTGCTGGGGCGGTCCCTTCGGGCAGTTCCCGACGACGCCGCCGGTCGGGCCGCTCGCGGGGGTGGCCGAGATCGCGATGGGCAACAATCACTACTGCGCGCGACTCACCGACGGCTCGATCCGCTGCTGGGGGCAGAACGCGTACGGGCAACTCGGCGACGGCACGATGATGAACCGCACGGTGGCAACGTCGGTGGTCGGGATCACCACGGCCACGCGCATCGCCGTCGGCGCCACGCACTCGTGCGCGCTCCTCGCGAATCGCACGGTGCAATGCTGGGGGCAGAACGACGTGGGGCAACTCGGCGACGGCACGATGACCGCGCATCTGATCCCGATGACCGTTCCGAATCTGGCGGGGATCGCAAATCTCTACGTGGGGCTGCCGACGGGCGCGGGATCGGGGCACACCTGCGCGCTGATCGACGACGGAACGGCCTGGTGCTGGGGGCACAACATGCGCGGGCAGATCGGCGACGGAACGAACATGTACCGGACGCTGCCGACGCGCGTTCTGTTCTGATTCGGAGCGCGGATTCGGATCGCGGATTGCTGTGGTGGCGCGTCGTGGCGCTCTCCGATGGCTGTGGTGGCGCGTCGTGGCGCTCTCCGATGGCTGTGGTGGCGCGTCGTGACGCGCCGGCGCGCACCGAGCCCCGAGTGCGCGCCGCACGCCCCTCTCTCACGTCACGCCGTCGCGCTCTCCATCACCGCGTCACTCACGCCGTCGCCCGCGTGGAACTTCTTCCCCGTCTTCGCGTGCTCGACGAGCAATGCCGGCGCCGCCCAGCGCGCACCGAACTTCGCCTCGAAGTACTTGAACCGCTCGAGCAGCTTCTGCGGCCCCACGTCGTCGGCGTAACGGAACGGCCCACCGCGGAAGGGCGGGAACCCGAGTCCGAAGATCGCGCCGATGTCGCCGTCGCGCGGGCTGCGCAGGATGCCTTCTTCCAGGCAGCGAATCGCTTCACCCACCATCTGCAACGCGACTCGCTCGGCGAGTTCGACGCGATCGAGATGCGTGCCCGGCGTGATCCCGAGCGTCGCGTAGACCGACTCGTCGACCACGTCGCGTCCCTTCTCTTTCACCTTCTTGCCCGCCGCGTACTTGTAGAAACCCTTCTCGTTCTTGCGCCCCGCGCGCCCGTCCGCGATGAGCTTCTTCATCGCATCCGGCGGTGCGATCCGATCGCCGAACGCGTCGTGCATGATGTGTCCGGCCTTCTCCGCGACGTCGATGCCGACCTCGTCGAGCAGCGTGATCGGCCCCACCGGGAAGCCCCAGTCGGTCAGCGCCGCGTCGATGTCTTCGATCGCCACGCCCTCGGCCAGCACGTAGGCCGCTTCGTTCATGTACGGACCGAGAATGCGCGAGGTGTAGAAGCCGTAGCCGTCGCGCACGACGATCACGGTCTTGCCCTGCTTCTTGCCGACCTTCACCGCCGTCGCGGTCACCCACGGCGCGGTCTTGTCGGTCACGATCACTTCGAGCAGCGGCATCTTGTTGACCGGCGAGAAGTAATGCATCCCGACCACCAGCTCGGGGCGCTTCGCCTTCTCGGCGATCTTCGAGATCCGAATGGTGCTCGTGTTGCTCGCGAACACCGCGTCTTCGCGCACCGCGGCTTCGGTCTCGGCCAGCACCTTGTGCTTGAGCGCGAGGTCTTCGAACACCGCTTCGATCACGAGATCCGTGCTCTTGAACCCCGAGTAATCCGTGCTCGTCGTCACGCGCGCGATGCGCTTGTCGCGTTCGAGCGATGTCATCGCCTTCTTCTTCACGCGCTCGTCGTAGTACTCGCGCACGAGTTTCATCCCGCGCCCGAGCCCCGCCGCATCCTTGTCCTTCAAGCGCACCGTGTAGCCCGCGTTCGAACTCACGTACGCGATGCCGGCGCCCATCAAGCCTGCGCCGAGCATGCCGATGCGCGACACGTCGCGTGCCTTCACGCTCTCGTCGTCGAGCCCGTTCTCTTTCTTCAACGCCTGCGTCGCGAAGAAGATCCCGATGAGTTTGTGCGCGACGTCGCTGACCACGAGTTCGCCGAAGGCCTTGTTTTCGGCTTCGGTCGACGCATCCCATCCCTGCTTCGCGAACGTCTCGAGCACGTCGAGAATCCGCTCCGCCGCCGGGTAGTGACCGCGCGTCTTCTTGAGCGTCATCTCGCGCGCCTTCTTGAAGAGCAGGTTCTTGCCGACCGACGTCTCTTCGAGCGCAAGCGTCGCGAGCTTCTTCGGATCGGTGAGCGAGCCCTTCAATTTCTCGAGCGCGGTCTCGGGCTTTCGCTTCCCCTTTTCCGCCAGCTTCTTCGCCCACGCGATCGCGACCTCGCGCAGGATCGGCTGCGGCACGACTTCGTCCACCAGCCCGAGCTTCTTCGCTTTCACCGCGCGCACGTTCTTGCCCGTGAGCGACATGTCGAGCGCTTCTTGGAGCCCGATCAACTGCGCCAGCCGCTGCATGCCGTTCGCGCCCGGGATCAATCCGAGCTGCACTTCCGAGAGACCGAGCACCGTCTTCGGATCATCCGTCACCACGCGCGCATGACACGCGAGCGCGAGTTCGAGCCCGCCCGCGAGCGCCGCGCCGTGAATCGCGGCAACGATCGGCTTGTCGAGCGCGGCGAGGCGATTCATCGCGGCCTTGCCGA
>CBIHQZ010000388.1:0-6485 GCA_966212315.1 uncultured Myxococcales bacterium | reverse complement strand
AAGGACATCTTCGTCGTCGACTGCGACGGCGCGAATCTCAGCCAGGTCTCGAGCGGACGCCGCCTGAACTTCCTCCCCGCGTGGGGCCCGGGCGGCATCTACTACTCGATGCAGACGCGCGAAGGCTTCCTCTCGCTCGTGCGCGCCGCGAATCCGCCCGTCCCGGTGATCCGCATGGACGGCATGGTGATGGGCGCGAGCTTCGGCGGCGGCCGCATGGCCGTGGTGCTCACGCGTGACGGCAACTCGGAGATCTACTCGGCATCGCCCGACGGATCGAACCTCACGCGGCTCACCAACAACAGCGCGGCCGACGTCTCTCCGGTCATCTCGCCGGACGGATCACGCATCGCGTTCGTGAGCGATCGCGACGGATCGCCGCAGGTGTACGTGATGCCGATCGCGGGAGGCGCGCCGCGTCGCGTGACCTTCACGGGCAATTACAACCAGACTCCTTCGTGGAGCCCCGACGGCAGCACCATCGCGTACGCATCGCGGGTGGGCGGCAACTTCGACATCTTCACGGTCAACGCAGCCGGCGGCAATCCGCGACGACTCACCGAAGGGCAGGGGTCGAACAGCGACCCGTCGTACTCGCCCGACGGACGACTCATCGCGTTCAGCTCGTCGCGTGGCGGCATCTTCCTGATGAACAGTGACGGTCTCGCGCAGCAGCAGATCCTCGCCGGCGGCGGCGAGACCCTGCGCTGGGGTCGCTGAGCACCGTGTCCGCGACACAAGTCGTTCTGGTGACCGGTGCGAGCAGTGGCATCGGTCGCGAGACCGTGCGCGCGCTGGCGAAGCGAGGCTTTCGCGTGTTCGCGAGCGCACGCCGCGAAGAGAGCGTCGACGAACTGCGACTCGAGGGGCGCGACGCGGGCTTCGAAGCGGTGGCACTCGATGTGGAGAGCGACGCGTCGGTGGACAGTGCGGTCGCGCACATCACGCGTGAAGCGGGCGGCATCGACGTGTTGGTGAACAACGCGGGCTACGGTTTTCTCGCGCCGATCGAAGCGATCACGCCCGAGGATCTGCGCGCGCAGTTCGAGACCAACGTGATCGGTGCGCACCGCGTCGTGCGTGCGGTGCTCCCGTCGATGCGAGCGCGCCAGGGCGGGACGGTGGTGCAGATCTCGAGCGTGATGGGGCGCGTGTCGATGCCGCTCTACGGCGCGTACTCGGCGAGCAAGTTCGCGCTCGAGGCGTTGAGTGATGCGCTGCGGCTCGAGGTCGCGCCGTTCGGCATTCGCGTGGTGATCATCGAGCCCGGACCCATTCGCACGGAGTTCTCGGCCACTGCGCACAAGAAGGCGGATGCCTCGCTCGAGAGCGCGCGATCGGAGCCATATCGTGGCGTGATCAAGCGCACGCAAGAAGCGCGGGCGCGGTCGCGCAAGATGAGTGGCCTCGGCCCCGAAGTGGTGGCGGAGACGATCGTGCGTGCGATCGAATCGAAGTCGCCGGCGACCAGGTACCCGATCACGCCGCTCGCGAAATTCATCCCGCCGTTGCGCAATGCGCTGCCCGACAAAGTGTTCGACCGGATTCTGCGGATGACGATGGCGAAGTAGAAGATGTACCTCACCCCCGCTGCCGCGCGCCCCTCTCCCTCCGATGCGCCGCGATCATCGCGCGCGGCGCAGCGCATCGTCGAGAGAGGGGCTGGATCGGCTGCAGGGGGTGTCGGGGACTGTGCCGGCCACGCGGACGATGGCGCTGGCGCATCTAGGCTCGCGCAACGTCGACGCACACACGCAACGTCGACGCACCGCCGACGCATCACCGACTGTCGCGCGCGCACGCCCACTGGCACTCCACCACTCACCACCATTCCAGCCCCTCTTTCGACGACGCCTCGAGTTCGCGCGTTGGCGCGGGCGTCGGAGGGAGAGGGGCGAGCGGCAGCTGCGGTGAGGTCCCGTCACCGCGGCGCGGAATCCGGCGCAACCGGCCCCATACGCGCGATGACTTCGGTGGGCTCGCCGTACGACGTCGTCACCATCGTCTCGAACGGCGCGTAGCCCGGTGCTTCGACCCGCACGCGATGCGGACCGCCCTCGACGGTGGATTCCGCGCCGCCCGCGGGAACAGCGCGCGGGGTGTCGTGATCGAACCACACGCGCGCCTCGCGTCCAGCAACGACGGGCGAGACCCGCACGCGCAGCAATGACGGAAGCCGGCGCAACGATTCGCTGCGACGAATGGCGTCCTCGCGCGTGGGCGCATCCGGCGCGAGCGGCGCATAGCGCGACCATTGCTCGGCGGCCGCGCGCATCTCGCCGCGACGCTCGAGCAATTCGGCGTACTCGCGTACCACGCGAGGCGTGACAGCAAGCGCGAGCGATTCGCGGAAGAGCCTCGCCGCTTCGTCGATCTCGGCGCGCCGCAGCGCGGCCCGCGCTTGTGCCGCGCGAATGGACGCCTCGACGTGTTGCGACTGGGACGGTGCGGCGAGGGCGAAGCTCAGCGTGGCGGCGAGCGCGGCGGCGATCGGAAGTCGTCGAATCACGCCCGAAGACTGTCGCGGCGCGAGAGCAGTCGCAAGTTCGCGCGATCAACGGCGCGCGAGTTCGCGAGCCGCTTCGAGTGCACCCGATTCGTCTCCCGCGATACGACGGAACTCCGCCAGATTGCGCCATGCGGTCCGCCGGTCCGGATCGATCGCGAGCGCCGCTTCGGTCAGCGCGATCGCTTCACGCATTCGTCCCGCCCGCGCGGCCGCTACGCCGAGATTCGTGTGCGCGGCCGGATCGTTCGGGTCGTACGCGAGGGCCGCGCGCCAGTACGGAATTGCGTCGGCGATGTTCACCGCGGCGATGCGGCGGCCCACCGATACGAGCGAGTTCGCTGCCAGTCGGCGACCGCCCGCGCCGCGCGCATCGCGACGTGCGAACCATCCGCGCGCGCCGAGGTCCGAATCGCCCGCATCGGCTGAATCGATCGCGGCGAGTACCGGCGACTCACCGCTGAACAGATGCACGCGCGCGATGCGCTGGTCGTCGACCTCGCCCTGCTCCCATCGGACTCGCTCGGGAAACGTGGAGACGATCCATCGCAAACGCGTCTCGCGCTCGGCGCCGGGCGCATTACGGTTGTCGCCGATGCGGAGCGCGATCCGCCGCCATGTCGGACCGTCGCCCAGGTGCTGGCGCGGTGCGACCGCGACGTCGGGACGCTCGCCTTCGACGTACTGCGCGTAGAGCGCGCCGCCGCAGAGATCGTCGCTCTCGCACAATACGATCGCGCGAACGGGAGTTGCCGCGAGTGCGCCGCCACCGAGAAGGATCTCCGATTCGCTGTGGCCGTCCGCGCGCGCTGCGTAGTTGAAATCTGTGCGCACCAGTGCAAGCGCCGCGAGCGCGATGCAGAGCGCCGCGATCCCGGTTTCGACCCTCGGACCCGCGCGTCTGGCGAGTGCCGCACCGCCGCGCGCGATCGCGAATGCGCCGCAACCTGCGACTGCGACGATCGTGACGAACAGCGTCTGCCGATCGCCGATGCCCATCGGGTTCACGACGATCGCATACGCCAGATCGATCGCGCCGAGCGCCGCGAGCCAGCGCATCACCGGATGCCGCAGTGCCACCACGCTCCCGACCAGTCCGGTCGCGAGCATCGGGATGCCGAGGTCGTCGCGCAGGATCCGAATCGCATGCGCGAAGTCTTCGGGGATGCGCCACGCGGCGAACATCCTTCCGGCGAATGCGAGTCGAATGCGTTGCGCGGTGAGGTGCGCGAGCAGACGCGACGGGTTCGACGGATCGCCCCAATCGATCGGCCGTTGCGCGCGCGCGGCCATCACCAGGTAGAGCACCGGCACCGCTGCCACGATCCCGAGTGCCGCGACCGCCATCACGCGCCGTGGATACAACCGGTGCCGTTCGCGCCATCCGATGACCGCGAGCGCGACAACCGCGGCCGGGCGAGCCTGGGTGTGCACGAGCAGCGAGATGCCGCACAGCAACGCCACCTCGCGGAGCGCGCGGCCGTCGTTCCTCGCAATGCGATCGATCGCGAGCAGTGCCGCGACCAGCGACAGCGCGTAGACCTCGAACGCCGTGCCGGCGCGAAGCAGGGTGGCGGTGCATGCTGCGGCGATCGCGGCGAGACCTGCCGCTGCGAGACGCGCAGGGCGAGAAGCGCTCTCGCTGTGGCGCCACACCAATCGCGCGAGAAGCGCGCAAGCAGCCGCCATCGCCAGCGCCACCACGACGTTGGCGCGAAACGCGATGTCGCCGAATGGCACGAGCATCAGTGCGCGCGCGACCACCATGTCGACGACGAAGCCAGTCGGATGCGGGACGTCGACCAGATACGCCGCGGTGGTCAGTTCACCCGCGTCGCGAACCCCCACGGAGGGGCCCGCCAATGCGATGAACGTCGCCGCGCATGCGACGAACGTCACGACAGCGACAGGCGGATCGCGCGGGGGCTGCACGTCGAATCCGGCATATCACAGGGGCGATCGATCGCGCGCATCGGTCGACGCCGGCGACCCTGACGCGCGAACCTGCGTGGCTGCACCAGCGATTCGCGATCTTGCCCGCCGCACGCGCCCGCGCCACCCTACGAGCGTGCGCCCCACCCGGACCTCGATTTCGTTTCGCCTCGCGATCGCACTCACCACCGTCGCCGGATCGTCGTTCGTTGCGACACGCGATGCTGCCGCTCAAGAGGTCTGCGATCCCGACGCCGGCACGCTGCCGCCCAATTTCGGAACGCTGATCGCGACGTTTCCGGGCGATCGGTCGACCAACGTGCCGACCGACGGCTTCATTCGCCTTCGCTATGGCGTTCGTGCGCCGCTCCGTCCGTTCGTGATCGTGCAGAACCTCACCACGCGCACGCCGGTGATGGGGCACGTGAACGCGCTGGTCGACGAAGTGCACTGGCAGTCGGACGAAATGCTTCCGTCGAACACGATCTTCCGAGTCTCGGTGAGCGACGCGTCGGGCGGTGCGGGAGAGAACGTCTTCACCTTCACGACCGGCGGCGCGCGCAGCGGCTCGGCGGCACCGACCTTCGGCGGCGTGCAGGCGGCCGAAACGCAGCGCAGCGGAATGGCGGATCCGTGCGGTCAGCCCGACGCCGTGGAAGTGACGCTCTCGTGGCGACGCGGAAGCGCCGCAGGGTGGCCCGACAGCGAGGTCGAGTATGTCATCTACGAGACGCGCGGGCCGGGCATCTCGGGCCCCGTCGAACGCGGACGCGAGCGCGCGCTGGCGGGGGCGGGGAGCACTTGCAACGGCACGTACGACTTTTGCCGCGCGATCCGACTCTCGCCGGAGAACTCATCGGCGCCAGTGTGCTTCAACGTGCAAGCCGTCGATCCGTACGGCCGGCAGGATGGCAACACGCTGGAGGTCTGCACCGATCCATCGCGCGGCAACAACTTCAACGGATGCGCCGTCGCGCGCGCTACGGGCGCGATGCCATCGCACCCGAAGCGCGGATGGATCTTCGTTGCGATCCTCGCTGCGGCCGCCAGCGTGGTAGCGACGCGCCGCCGAGGCTGAGATCACTCTTCGTCGGCGTCCGTCGGACCGGACTGCACGCGTCGCAGCACGCGTTTGAAATTGCTGCGGTCGAGTCCCGCGACCTTTGCGGCCTGCGTGATGTTTCCATCGGTGCGCGCGAGCACCTGCTCGACGTAGCGACGTTCGAAGTCCCACAGGGCACGGCGCCGCGCGTCGCTGTACGCGAGTTCACCGAAGTCCGCGGGTGCCACCGATGGCGTGGCCGAGGCACCGACGTCGCCGGGAAGCGGTGGCGCGATGCTCGCCGGCGAAGCATTGGCGCCGAACGGGAGATCACTCGCTTCGATCGCGTCGCCGCGTGCGAGCACCACCGCGCGCTCGATTGCGTTCTCGAGTTCGCGCACGTTGCCGGGCCAGTCGTGACGCTCCAGTTCGGACATCGCGTCGGGCGTGATGCGATTGACCACGCGTCCGGTGCGGAGCGTGAACTGATGGAGGAAGTGCGTCGCGAGTCGCGGGATGTCTTCGCGTCGTTCGCGCAGCGCGGGGATCACGACGGGAATCACGTTGAGCCGGTAGTACAGATCCTCGCGGAACTTCCCGTCGCGGATCTTGCTGCGCAGATCGACGTTCGTCGCGGCGATCACGCGCACATCGACGATGCGCGGTTCGTTCGAACCGACACGCTTCACTTCGCCTTCTTGCAATGCGCGCAGCAATTTCACCTGCGCCGGGAGCGGGAGGTCGCCGACTTCGTCGAGAAAGATCGTGCCGCGATCCGCGAGTTCGAAGAGCCCTTCGCGTGCCATCGTCGCGCCCGTGAATGCGCCGCGCGTGTGACCGAAGAGTTCGCTCTCGACGAGGTCGGGCGGAATCGCGCCGCAGTTCACCGTCACCAGCGCGCGGTCCTTGCGCGTCGAGCGTTCGTGGATCGCGCGCGCGATGAGTTCCTTGCCGGTGCCGCTCTCGCCCAGAATCAGCACCGTCGAGTTCGCGCTCGCGACGCCT
>CBIHQZ010000387.1:0-6487 GCA_966212315.1 uncultured Myxococcales bacterium | reverse complement strand
GAGGGCTCGAACGATGGTGCGTGGGGAGTGATCGGAGACGTGTGCGTGCGACGAGCAGCGAACGTGGAGGGCGCCGGGCATCACGTGGCGAGCGTGCGGTTGGTGCGCGTGCGGAAGTGAGCGTGTGGTCGGTGCGCGTGTGGAAGTGAGCGTGTGGTTGGCGCGCGCTGCGCGTTCCTGCCCTCGAATCACCCCCGCATCGTTCCAGCCCCTCTTTCGACGACGCCCGCGTTCGCGCGTAACCGCTGGCGTCGGAGGGAGAGGGGCGCGGCGGCAGCCGGGGGTGAGGTCCCGCGACGACATCAGGGCTACACTCGCTCACCCGCCATGAACGCACTCACCGTCGGCTCGCGCCTTCTCGGACTCACGCTCGTCGCAGCACTCGTCGCTGCGTGCTCGCCGTCGTCCATCACGCCACCCGATGGTGGCTTCGACGCGACGGTGAACAATCCGCCGCGCTGCATCGCGGGCGCGTCGGCCGCGTGCGGTTGCACCGACGGACGAACCGGCGCGCAGATCTGCGGCACCGACGGCGTCTACCAGACCTGCCAGTGCACCGGCCCCGTTCCCACCGGTCTTCCGCGCTGCATTCCGAACATGACAGCATCCTGTCAATGCGCGGACCTTCGCGTCGGCGCACAGATGTGTCAGGCCGACGGCACCTACTCGGTGTGCAGTTGCAACGGCGTCGCGCCTACCGATGCGGGCGATGTCCCCGTCGCGCCCACCGACGGCGGCATCGCGAGCGGCTGCAATGCCGATGGCGGCATCGAGTGCGACGGCGACTGGGCGGGTCATTGCGCTCCCGGCTGCGCGGCGACGCAGTGTTGTTCCCCGCAGCACGGCGCGTTCGCGTGCGTCGCGCGTGACGCGCAAGGTCACTGCCCGGCGGCGGACCTGTGGATCGACCGCGATCGCGTGAACACCTCGCTCAACCAGGAGTTCCACTACTTCGCCGCCAACAACTGCGCGCTCATCGAGCACTGCGTGAGCGCTCCCGGCGTTCGCCGTCTGCTTCGCTTCGACACGCGCACCCCGAACACCGGCGGCGCCGACATGTTTCTCGGGCCGCCGAGCACGAGCAATCCGAACTTCGAATACTCGAGCTGCCACAATCACTATCACTTCAACACGTACGCGAATTACGAACTGCTCAACTCCGACGGCACCATCGCGGCGACCGGTCACAAGCAGGCCTTCTGTCTCATCGACCTCGATCACTACGACGCGCCCGCTTCGTTTCCCGCCCACTACAACTGCGGCAACCAGGGCATTCAGATGGGCTTCGCGGATATCTACGGCAGCGGGCTCGATTGCCAGTGGGTCGACATCACCGACGTCGCACCCGGCACCTACTCGCTGCGCATTCGCTTGAACGAACAGCACCTGCTCAACGAAGCGAACTACGACAACAACGTCATCGACGTGCCGGTCACCATCAATGCCGCCACGCCCGACGAGATGAATCTCGATCCGACCAATGCGTGCGTCGCGATGCAGACGGGCACCGGTCGCACTTGCGGATGGACCGTCGAAGGCCCCGCGCGCGCGTGCACTCCGGGCGCGCACGTGACGGCCGGATGCAGCGCGACCTGCGGTCTCGGCTCGTGCACGGGCGACACGATGATCCGCGTGTACGAAGGCGATCGCACCGCGCCGGGTTCGATCACGCCCGACGTCGGGTCGATCGCGATCAACGACGACTCCGGTTGCCCGCGCGACGGCGGCAACGATCTCTGTTCGAGCGTGGGATTCACCTGCCCCGCGAGTGGGCGCTACACGCTGCTCACAGGCCCGTACCGCAGCAACGAGACGGCGGTGTGCACCGTGGCGGTGACACCGTAACCCTCTTGATGAGCGCGCCGCGGTCTCGGGTGTGAGTTCAAACGAACCTCGCAGTCAGCGCGAGCTTCGCGCACGCGAAAGCTTTGAGGGCGTTGCCCGCGGGTTCACCCGCCGGGAATCGAGAATTCAGCGCGTACCGAACCTTCGATCGAACCACTTCGACGTCATCGCACCGGCAGCCACCATCGTCGCGATCGGAATCGCCACCGGCGCACCGACGATGGTGAGCCCGGTCGCCGCGATCCCCGCGCTCACGATCCCCGCCGCCGCCACGCCCGCGACGCCCGACACCGCACCGCGCGCCGCGTGCAGACCGACTTTCTTCGCTGCCGCGCGCCGTCCGATCTCGCCGCGTTGAAGTTCGCGCGCCGCATCGAGCCCCGCGAATCCTGCATCGACCAGCGCACCCGCCGCCGCGCCACCGAGCGCCGCACGACCGATGCCCCGCACTGCACCGCGCACACCGGTGCGCGCCATCGCCTGCACCGCTTCACCCGAGACGGTCGCCACCGCGCCACCCGTCGGCGACACCCGCAGCGTCATCCCTTCCTTGCCGTGCACCACGAGTTCGCGCATCCCGGCTTTCACCACCGAGCCGCCGCGTTCGAGCACGATCGCCGCCTCGCCCGCGCCGCGGCCGATCGAGGTCGCCAGCGCCTTCGCGGTCATCGGCACGACCGACACACCGAGCGCTTCGATCACCGCCGGCGAGAATGCCTTTCCCGCACCGAGACGCGCGCCGTGCATCGCGGCACGCATCGCGGGCAAACCCTTCGCGGCAACCTGCGCTGCGGCCCGTGCGGCACCGCGGACCTTGGCAATGGCGCCTCGTGACTCGACTTGGATGTCCGGCATGGCGAGCAGTATCGCACGTGGCGTGCCTGGCGGAGTCGTCGCGCGACGGCACCACCTCATCCACAACCTGCGCTTCCGTTCGCCCCATATCCCTGTGAACAATCGCGCGTGCCCGCTACCTCGAATCCGCCCACGCCCACCCGTCCGTCGATCCCCGCGCGGCGCGATCCTGTCGTCGTCGCCCTCGGCGTCGTCGCGATCGTCGCCGCCGTCATGCTCGGGATGATGGCGCGCGCGATGTGGCATCGGCCCGTGCGCGTCGTGCGCATCGCGACGGGTCCGCGCGGCGGCACATTCCTTCCGCTCGGCGGCGTGCTCGCGCGCGTTCTCTCGCAGCGCCTCGATCGAATCGACGTGCGCGCGGTCGAGAGCGCGGGCGGCGCCGGAAACATTCGCCAGCTCGAGCGCGGCGAAGCGGAACTCGCATTCGTCGCCAACGACGTCACCGGTTCATCGGGCGCGCGCGCGATCGCGCCGCTCTACGACGAAGTACTCCAGATCGCAGTGCGCCCCGGCATCGCCGCGGACGGCATCGAAGTGCTCCGCGACCGCCGCATTGCCATCGGTCCCGACGGCAGCGGCACCAATGCCATCGCGCGTCGCGTGCTCGCGCACTTCGGTTTGATCGGTCACGTCACGTTGCGCGAGGTGCCGCATCTCGAAGCAGCCGATGCCTTCGCACGCGGCGACGTCGACGCGATCTTCGTCCTCGCGGGATTGCGCGCACCCGCGATCGAACGCGTCCTCGCGGTGCCAGGCGCGCGACTCCTGGCGCTCGGCGATGCGAACGACCGTGGCTCGGTGCTCGAAGGCGTTCGCGTCGACGCGCCGTTTCTCGCGGTCGCGGTGATCCCCGCGCGCACCTACGGCGAAGAGCCCGCTCGCGCGTTGGGTTCGCTCGGCGTTCGCGCGGTGCTCGTCGCGCGCGCGGATCTCTCCGACGATCTGGTCTTCGACATCACGCGCACTCTCTTCGAACAGAAGGTCCGCCTCGCCTCCGAGGATCGCCTCTTCTCGCACCTGAGTGAATCGTTCGACCCCGGCATCCTCCAGTTCCCGCTCCACGCCGGCTCGGTGCGCTATTACCGCCGCAACGACCCGCCCTTCATCGTCGCGTGGGCCGACACGCTCTCGCTCTCGCTCACCGCCCTGGTGATGGCGGGTTCGGGTCTCGCCGCGCTCCGCACCGCGCGCCGTCGTCGACGCAAGCATCGCGTCGAGCGCTACTACTCGGAGATCCAGGCGGCCTCGCTCGCACGCGGCAGCGCCCACGAAATTGCCACTCTGGTCGCGGCGAAGGAGCGATTGCAGTCCATTCGCCGACGAGCGTTCGACGAACTCATGGCCGACCGGCTCGAAGCCGACGAATCGTTCACGATCTTCCAGGACTACGTGCGCAGCGAACTGCTCGACATCGACGCCGAGATCCGCGAACGGCGCGGTGTGCAGTCCCCCTCGCCCTCGGGGGAACTCGGCCCTACCGTCAGCGCGCTTCACGCATCCACCACCAAGGAGGCCTCGTGAGCGCGCTTCGCACCGACCTACCGCCCGGCCCTCGTTTCGGCATCGTTCAGAGCCTCGGCTACATGCGCGATCCGTACGCGATCTACGCCGATCGCATCGCGCGTTACGGGGACCCGGTTCGCATTCCGACCATCAACGGCCCGCTGGTCGTCACCGCCGACCCCGAGGGCGTGAAGCAGATCTTCGCCGCCGATCCGGACACCTTCGAAGTGTGGACGCCGGATCTTCTCGCGCCGATGGTCGGATCGAATTCGCTTCTGCTCGTGAGCGGCGCGCGCCATCGCCGCGATCGCAAGCTCCTCACGCCGCCGTTCCACGGCGCCCGCATGCGTGCCTATGGCGAATCGATGCGTGGCTCGACGCTGCGCGTGGCGGGTCGCTTTCGCG
This sequence comes from uncultured Myxococcales bacterium, assembly GCA_966212315.1. GTDB lineage: Bacteria > Myxococcota_A > Polyangia > Polyangiales > CBIHQZ01. The sequence continues at coordinate 1,876 of CBIHQZ010000387.1, read as the reverse complement.
AAGGCGAACCGTTTCTCGCGCAGACCTGCACGCAAGCGCTCTCGCTCGACATCATCATCCGCACCGTCTTCGGCGTGGTGGAACCGCACAAGGTCGATGCGCTTCGCATCGCGATCGTCGACGTTGCCGAGACCGCGCATCCCACGATCCTGTTCTTCCGCTCGCTGCGTCGTTCGCTCGGCGGCTACGGTCCGTGGGACGCGTTCGTGCGCGCACGAGATTCACTCGATCGAATCATGTTCGCCGAGATCCGCGAGCGCCGGCAGAGCGGTCACAGCGGCGAGGACATCCTGAGCATGATGCTCGCGGCGCGTTACGAAGACGGCGGCGCGATGAGCGACGACGAGCTGCGCGACGAACTGCTCACATTGCTACTCGCAGGGCACGAGACCACCGCGATCGCGCTCGCGTGGTCGCTCTACTGGCTTCATCGCCACCCCGACACGCTCGCGAAAGTTCACGCCGAACTCGATGCGCTGCCGCCCGACGCCGCGCCCGACGCGCTCGCGCAGCTCCCCTATCTCGACGCCGTGTGCAGCGAAACACTGCGGCTCCATCCGATCGTCCCCGACATCGCGCGACGACTGCGACGGCCGTTCGAACTCAAGGGCTATCTCCTTCCCGCCGGCGAGAGCGTGGGCGTCGCGATCACCGCGCTGCACAACCGCACCGATCTCTATCCCGAGCCGACGCGTTTTCGCCCGGAGCGTTTCATCGAACGCCGCTTCTCGCCGTTCGAGTGGGCCCCGTTCGGCGGCGGCGCGCGTCGTTGTCTCGGCGCCGCGTTCGCGCAGTTCGAGATGAAGATCGTTCTCGGCACCCTCTTGCGTGCGTATCGCTTCCGACTCGACGAACCCGGCGACGTGAAGCCCGCACGGCGCAGCATCACGATGGGGCCCGCCACCGGTGTGCGGCTCGTCTATGAAGGGCTGCGTGTCCGCGCGAATTCTCCCCGCCGCGCGAACCACGATGTCGCGACGCCCGCTTCGGTTTGACCGAGTACCTCGCGTGAACGAAACTCGCGCGACCGAACAAGCATGAAAACCGGCGCACTCGTTCTCGGCATCATCGGCGCATTCCTCGCCCTTCCGGCCGCACTCTGCTCGGGCGCGTGCGCCGCGGCGCTCTCGCAACAGGGCGGCGAGCAGGTGTCCGACAGTGCCGGCGGCATCTTCCTCGTCGTCGGGCTCATCGCGGCGGTGCTCGCGTTCGCCGCGTCGATCCTGGTGATGGTGCGAACGCGCCTCGGTGCGTACGGACTGCTCGCGTCGTTCGTGCTCACCGTCGTGACCTGCATGACGCTGAACCTTCTCGCGTTCCTCGTCGCGCTCTTCCTCTTCGTCGCGATGCTCCTCGCGTTCTTCGCCGCCAAGGAAGAAGAGCGACTCGCGCAAGGCGCCGCGCCGCAACTCGCGCCCGCGTACGGGCAACCGCAGTACGGCGCACCGCCGCAGGGTTACGGCCCGCCGCAGGGCGGATACGGTGGTCCCCCTCCACAGCAGGGTGGCGGCGGATACGGTGGGCCTCCTCCGCAGCAGGGTGGCGGCGGGTACGGTGGTCCCCCTCCGCAGCAAGGCGGCGGTGGACACGGCGGAGCGCCTCCGCAGAACCCGTGGCAATAGCCCTTCCCTTCTACAACCTCTTCGTCGGACTCGGCGTCGCACTCGCGGCCGCTCTCTTCCATCGGCGACTCAGCGTCTTCTTCGACGACGCACGCACGCGTGATCGCGCGATGCTCCTGCTCATCGCCGCGCTTCCGTCCGCTGCGATCGGCTCGTGGCTCTTCGACCGCATCGCCGGCGCATCGCACGGACCGATTCTTCCGCTGCGCGGACTCGCATTCGCAGGCGGGCTCATCGGCGCACTCGTCGCCGTC
>CBIHQZ010000386.1:0-6495 GCA_966212315.1 uncultured Myxococcales bacterium | reverse complement strand
ACGCGTGTCGAGGTGCATCGCGTGATCCCGCGCCAGTACCCCTTCGCGCTTCGCCACCGCGAGCGTCGCGGCGCTCTCGCGCGGAAGCGGCGCGCCTTCACCGGGAATCGCCGCGGCGAATCGATCGACAGCCATCACGATGGCATCGCCGCCCTCGAGCACCGCGTACTCGCCGGCGATCATCACCTTGCCCGGAGCGATCGCGTGCACGCTCACGCGACGCCGGGTCCCGGACGCGCGACACGCACGTCGACTGCCGCACCGGTGGCTTCCATCGCCTCGCGCACCGTCTCGGCGTCTTTGTTCATGCAGAAGACCTTCACGTGCGGGCCGGCATCCATGGTGGCCCATGCGCCGACGCCACGGCTGCGCAGCTCTTCGACGGCGTCGAGAAGCGTCGCGGTGGCCGGCGCGAAGTACCGCACCGCAGGGACTGCGGCCCACGCGGAGGCGTGCATCGCGTACGTGCTCGCTTCCATCGCGCGTCCGACGCGTTCGAGATCACGCGCGAGAATCGCTTCACGGATTTCGTGGGTGTACTTGGGCGCGATCGCGAGCCACGCCGCGTAGTACGGCGAGGTGCGGGCGGTCTCGAGCATGCCGTCACGCGACGGGGTCTTCTTGCGCGAACGCGACGCGAGCGCGATCACCACCGCGAGATCCCAGTGATCGATCGGCGCCAATGGCGTCGCTGCGAGCGCGTCGTCGCCGACGACACCGGCGGCCAGTTCGACGAAGCCACCGTACAGACTGCGCGCTGCCGAAGCGGAGCTGCGTCGCGCCATCGCCGAGAGTTCCGCGAGCGATGCGTCGACCTTGAACGCGCGACACGCCGCCGTCGCGAGCGCCGCGAATCCCGAAGCGCTCGACGCGAGTCCCGAGGCGGTCGGGAAGTGATTGCGGCTCTCGATGCGCGCGAACTCACGCGACCCGGCGCGCAGGCGAACGCGGTCGAGCAGCTCGCACGCGCGTCGCGCGTCTTCGTCGGTGCGCTCTTTGTCGTCGAGCACGATGACGTCGCGTGTGAGCGACGCGTCGGGTGTCACGGTCGTCTCGGTCACGAGCGCATCGAGCGTGAGGCTGATGCTCGGAACAGCCGGGAGGTTCAAGACCTCGTCGGACTTACCCCAGTACTTGGCGAGAGCGATGTTTGCGCAAGCGCGTGCGTTGGCGGAGGGCATGGGAATGAGCTTCCCACTATCAGTTTTCCGCGGCGAATGAGAGCAGAACGATGTCGTTCGAATACCCGCGGATGGACGTCGCGCTTTTTTTCGCCTGCGATAGCGTGGCGGCCGATGTCTGCCTCGTGGCCACGTCGGTTCACTCAGCGCGCCGCGGGAGCATTACGCCAGCTCGCGGTTCGCAGTCGCGCCGCGATCCTCGCGAATCCCACACTCGCGCCATGGTTCGTCGCGGACGGTGCAACGCAGTCTCAGCGCGCGTCGAACCGCAGCACCTTCGGGCTTCTGCTCCCGCACGAACGGATGCTCGCCGACCGATCGCGCGTGGACTTCTATCACGCGGCCATCGAGCGCCATGTCCAGCCGGGCGATCGCGTCATCGACCTCGGGACGGGAACGGGAATCCTGGCTGCGTTCGCATCGAGACGCGGCGCTGCGAAGGTGTACGCGCTCGATCACGCGGACGTCATCACGCATGCGCGTTCGGTCGCGGCGGCGAACGGCATTCGCAACGTCGAGTTCGTCGAGACGCACAGCACTGCGTTCAGTGCACCCGAGCCCGTCGACGTGATCGTGCACGAGCAGATGGGCACCTACCTCTTCGAAGAAGAGATGGTCGCGAACGTGACCGACCTGCGCGACCGGATGTTGAAGCCGGGCGGAACGATCATCCCCGCGTGTTTCGATTTCTTCTGCGAGCCGATTCAGGTTCGCGACGGCCGCGCGGTTCCGTTCCTCTGGGAACTCGACGTCCACGGGTACGACTTCTCGTCGCTGCGCGATGTGGAGCCGAGTGGTCGCGATTACTTCTATCTCGTCGCGAGCGAGCCCGACTTCGTCGAGCGATTTCTCGGATCGCCGGAGCCCGCGTTCTCGTTCGATCTGCACACCGTCGCGGAGTCCGCGATGCCGCGCGAGATCCACATGATGCGCACCGTCGTCGAACCGGGTCGTCTTGATGGACTCGCCGTCTACTTTCGCACGCGCGTCGACGACGATCTCGTCCTCACCACCGATCCGAAGAGCCATGAACGTGGGGTGAGCTGGGGATTCTGGGTGCTGCGAACACCGCGCGAGGCATTCGGAGCAGGCGACGAGATCGAGATCCGACTCACGGTCGGCCGCTGGTCCGAGGTCGACACCTGGCGGTGGAGTTGTCGCAAGACGTCGCGATAGCGCTCGCTACGCGCGAATTTCGGCAATCCATCGCGGCGCGCCGAGCGCTTCCCACGCACCGAGTACCTTCGCTTCGTTCGCCGGATCCGCGAGCGCGATCACACAGCCGCCACCGCCGCCGCCCGTGAGCTTCGCGCCGAATGCACCGGCTTCGCGTGCTGCACGGCACAGGTCTTCGGTGCGTTCGGTGCTGAGCAGCAGCGACGAGAGCAGCGCCTGGTTCATGTCCATCAATTGACCGAGGGCCTTCGGATCACCGGCCGCGAGCGCGAGTGCGCCGTTGCGCACGATTGCCGCAATGGCGTCGAAGGTCCTCTCCGTCGCTTCGGTCTTGCGGGCGTGAATGCGCGCGACCGATCCGACCATGTCTCTCGTCGGCGAACGCTCGCCGGTGTCCGCGAACAAGATTCGCAAGGGCGCCCGCAGCGCTACCGTTTCGAACGGCGCGCCGCGCGTGAACACGCCGGCCCCGCCGTGTGCCGCGAGGGTGTGGTCGACGCCCGATGGGTTGCCGTGAAAGACCTTCTCCCACGCGAACGCCGCGGTCAGCACTTCGTCCATCGTGAGTTCGCGATCGGCCCACGCGCTGCCGAGGGCGCGAATCACCGCGACACCGAGGGATGCGCTCGAGCCGAGCCCGCCGCCGCCCGGAAGATGGATCGTCGCGTTCACGACGCCGCCCACGCCGTGGTTCACCGGTATCGCTTCGCACGCCGCCGCGATCGCGCGGCCGAGATCGCTGCCGTCGTTCGGACGGATCTCGATGTTCCACGGCGCGATGCGAATCGAGAGACCCGCATTCGGTTCACTCGGCGCGAACGAAGCCTCGGCCCCGGGCGAGATCCCGGCCGCGAGGGCAGGGCGCCCGTACACGACCGAGTGCTCTCCGAGGAGAATCACTTTTCCGCACGCGCTGCCGACGTTCACTTTCGTCGGTCCGTCATGATGTGCGCGAGGCCCGCGAGATACTTCGCGCCTTCGGGTCGGATGTTCGGGTGCTGAAGCGATGCGAGCGCTTTGTCGCGCAGCGACACGATGCGTTCTTCCACCGCGGCGAGCGCGCCGATCTTTTCGATGATCCCGCGCGCCTTCGCCACGCACGCGTCGTCGTCCTTGCCCAGACATGCTTCGAGTTCCGCACGTCCGGCATCGTCGAGTCGCTCGAGCGCAAACACTACCGGCGCGGTGCGCTTGCCGACGCGCAGGTCCGTCGCCGATGTCTTGCCGGTTTCCTTCTCGTCGCCGAACGTGCCGATCACATCGTCGCGCAGTTGGAACGCGATCCCGATCGGCTTCGCGAATGCTTCGAGCGCATGCCACGCCTCGTCGCTCCCGCCCGCGATCGCATGGCCGAGGGCGATCGGCCCGCGCACCGTGTAACTGCCGGTCTTGAGATCGTGCACTGCATCGATGTCGCGCGCGCCGAGCACGTCGAGCGTCTGCCCGAGCACGACTTCGCGCTGCATCAGGATCAGCGCTGACATCACCGCACGCAGTCGGCCGCTCGGCAACGGCGCGTTCACCACGAGTTCCTGGGCGATCGCGCATCCCATATCGCCCGCGAGAATCGCGACCGACGCGCCGAGATGATCGTTGCCGAACGCCTTGGCGAGCGACACGTGCACGGTCGGTCCGCCGCGACGGACGGTGTCCCCGTCCATCCAGTCGTCGTGGATGAGCAGATACGTCTGCAGCAGCTCGATCGCCGCGCCGACATCGATGGTCGCGTCGGTCAGCGTCTCCCACGGTGTCGTGCATTCGACCGCGGCCATCACCATTACGGGCCGGAGCCGCTTGCCGCCGCGCACGGTCAGCGCGCGAATCTGCTCCATCATCGGGACGGCATCGCCGGCACGTTCGCGCGCATGGCGCGTGTAGTCATCGAGGGCGGTGGCGAGTCGTTGATCGACGAGGCGACGAACGGCCTCCATTGCATCGGTTAGGGCCTGCACGGGCGCTAATATGCACGAATGGTTGTTCCGTTGTGCACGGAAACACCCTATGGAAACCCCGCTGCGCGACGACCCTCCAACCGATCAACCGGCGCGCCGATCGAAAGCATTTCCACCATGAGCGACATCTCGAAACGCAAACGCGACCACCTCGATCTCTGTGCCACCGGCGACGTCGGTTTCCGCGATCGCACCACGCTGCTGGAATGCGTGAAGCTCGTGCACGACGCCCTCCCGGAGATCTCGCTCGACGATCTCGACACGTCGGTGACGCTGCTCGGCAAGAAGCTTCGCGCGCCGATCGTGATCGCGGCGATGACGGGCGGAACCGACGAGGCTTCCGAGGTGAACCAGGTGCTCGCGTCGGTCGCGGAATCGCGCGGATACGGCTTCGGTCTCGGGTCGCAGCGGGCGATGCATCGCAACGGCGGACTCGCGGCCACGTACAAAGTGCGCGACCACGCGCCGTCGACCCTCGTGCTCGGAAACATCGGACTCGTGCAGGCGATCCAGATGAGCCCTGCGCAACTGCGTGATCTCGCCGGCGGCGTGGGGGCGGATGCGCTGTGCGTTCATCTCAACCCCGCGATGGAGATCGTGCAGCCCGAAGGCGATCGCGATTTCCGCGGCGGTCATCAGTTCTTCGAGCGCGCGGTGAAGGAAATCGGCATCCCGATCGTGGCCAAGGAAACCGGCAACGGCATCGGTCCGCGTGCGGCGGAAAAGCTGCGCCGCGCGGGCGTCGCGCATGTCGATACCTCGGGCGCCGGCGGCACGTCGTGGGTCGGTGTCGAAACACTGCGCGCCGCCGACGACAAGAAGCGTCTCGGCGAAGCACTGTGGGACTGGGGTGTTCCGACGGCGGCGAGCGTCGCGGCGTGTTCGGCGCGCGGCTTCGAGAGCATCATTGCGACCGGCGGCGTGCTCAGCGGCAGCGATGTGGCGAAGGCGATCGCGCTCGGTGCTACCGCGGCCGGGATCGCGCGTCCGACGCTGAAGGCGCTTCGTGAAGGCGGGCGTGCCGGCGTCGAACAGTTCCTCGACGACGTGGAACGCGAACTGCGCGCGGTGATGTTGCTGACCGCGTCTCGCACCATTGCGGACCTTCGCGCGGCACCGCGCATCGTGGTCGGTGAATTGCGCGACTGGGTCGCGCTCGCGTCGGCGCGCTGACGCGATCGGAGAGACCTCACCCCCGCTGCCGCGCGCCCCTCTCCCTCCGACGCCCGCGCCTGGCGCGCGCACTCGAGGCGTCGTCGAGAGAGGGGCTCAGGGGGCTGAGGCGTTGGGTGGCGGGACGGCTTCGAGGATCACTGGCACGCCATCGGCCATCGGCTCACTCCACTGCGCCATCGTCTCACTCCACGCCCGCGGCTCACTGCGCAATCGGCTCACACCACGCCATCGGCTCACTGCTACGCATCGGCTCGCGCAGCCCCTCTCTCGACGTCGCGCTGTGGTCGCGCGTTGACTGCGCGCGCGACGGAGGGAGAGGGGCGGGCGGCAGCCGGGGTGAGGTTTTCCCGCGACCTCACTTCCCCAGCGCGCGCTGCACTCCATCCGGCAACACCGCCGGCGCACCCTCCAACAGCGGTTTCATCGGCGCGCTCGAAAGCGTGTGCCAGAAGAGATACCGCCCGTGCGCGGAGCCGCTCTTCGCTGCCTCGATCAGCCCCGCCGCGGCCTTCGCCGTGTAGGTGAGATCGAGCGTGATGCCGTCTTCCGCGAACAGATCCATCGCGCGTCGCGCTGCATCGGTCGCATGCCCGTAGCCACGCCCTACCTGCGCATGATCCACGATCACGTCGCGCATTTCGACCATGGCGCGCACCCCCGCGTGAGCCGCCGCGCCGCGCGCCATCCAGGCCACCGCGATGCGTGAAGTCATCCACGGATCGGTCACGCGCACGCCGAGCACACGCCCCGGCAGTGCGAACGCGCGCGCTCCGGCGAGGAGTCCCGCGAGCGTCCCACCCGAACCGAGCGCGCACACCATCACATCGACGCCCGGCGCTTCGCCCACGCGAATCTGCTCGGCAAGCTCACGCGACGCATCGATGTATCCGACGGCACCGAGTGGTGAACTACCGCCCACCGGAATGAGATACGGACGCCGCCCCTCCAGGCGCAAACGCACCATCGCGCTCGCGACGCGGAATGGCACTTCCCACGACCCGCGCGCAGCC